>NZ_NFIB01000012.1:0-82790 GCF_002159385.1 Flavonifractor sp. An52 | reverse complement strand
TTCTCCCGCCGGGCTTTTTCTTCCGGCGTGCGATTCTTTCTGGCCATATGTATAACCTCCTGTGTGATGCTTCTATTTTACACCACTCAGGAGGTTTACACATAATTTGAAGAAGTCTCGGGTTGATGATCCCCATACCGGCTACCTGCTGGTCATACTGGCGTTGCAGGCGCTCGGTCGTCTCCTGTTCTGCGCGAATCCGGGCCGCTCTGGCGGCGGCATTGTCCTGGTGCGACTGTCCGCCTTCCTGGCGCTGACTTGCGGGGCCAGCGTTATCCCCTTCGCCGGGGTCCTGGTGGTTTTCGGTCACATCTTCTTCCTGAGAGTCCACGACACTCTCCTGACCAGCGGTTTCCTGTTCGGTCACCTGGTTTTCAAGTTCTTCCATGCTGTTCTCCTTTCGCCGTTATTCGCCCCGGCCGCGAAATAAAAAAGCGTGAGCAACCTGTAAGGATTTCTTACAAGTTACCCACGCTCGGGTCCTCCGACGGAACGCTTACCGTCGGGAGCAATGTTTACTTGATTTCTTTCCGTTGCACCTGTATCACCTTCACCCCGTCTTTAACGGGGATCAGTTCCACTCTGTCGCCTTTGGCAAGAATGGATTCAATGGCCTTGATGGTATCACCACTCACTGCTCTGCCACCACCTTCCCCTTGTTTTCGCACTTGGGGTCCCGGCAGATATAGAGGATTTTTCCTTCTCTCCGGACCACCTGGCAGTCCGTCTTACACCGTGGGCACAGCACTTGCACCGCCTCCCATCATGTCAAACTGGGCCGCCGTGGGGTTGCCGCCCATCTGGCCCGTAGGCACCTGCTGGGCGCTCTGCATCTGCTGAACTGTCTGCTGGGCGGTCACAGCCTGGGTCACAAGCTGCAAAAGCTGGGGATTCTGTGCGAGGGCCTGCACGATCTCAGGCGGCACCGCCGGGGCAAACTTGCTTTCCCAGTCCTGGATGATCTCCTGCTTCTGCGGGATGTCCAGCACGTCCACCATGGCCTCAAACAGCTTGTAATTGTCCGGGGTGACCTGCGCCGCAACAAGGTTTTGGAGGGCCTGGAGCGTCGCCGCCTTGCTACGGATCACGCCGTCACCAGCGTTTACGGTCACATCCACCCGGGGCCAGTACCGGCGCTTCTCAGAAATGATGTCACCGGTCATAAAGTCACGCTGAACCGGTACATAACCAGCCATCCGGTCGGAATTGAAGCTGAAATTCACCGGGTCTTCGTCCGGCTTCTCTGCCCCGATAAAGATTTGCCGCTCCTCGTCGTAGAACTCCAGCACCGACCAGTCAATCAGCTCATAAAGCCGCTCAAAACCGGCGTTTCGGTCGGCCTTTTTGATCTCCATTTGGGTGTCTACGTCGGAGCGAATCATAGCCAGCTCAGAAGCCGTCTTGACAGAACTGGAGACCTTGCCCTGGTTGGTCTCATAGTTGCGGTTGGTGCGCTGGATCTGAGTGAGCAGCCACTCCACCATAGGAAGGGAATTAGAACCGCTGTTCAGTCCGCCCAGGCGGGCAATCTTTCCGACGGCGTTCTGCCGGACGGTAACCACAGCACCGGGGACGTTGGTAAACTCCTCACCAGGGGCAAGGGCGTTTTCCTCCACCAGCACAATGTCGTTGGCGGTAAAGGCGTCATTCAGCAGGCCATTGGCAAGTTCCCTGTCGGCTGCGTCCACCATGGGAATGATAGGCTCCAGCTCAGAACGGTTATAGAACTGGTTTTCGTCCCGAATCCGCCAGTAATGGACGAACGGGAAAAGCCGGTTCTGATCGCCGGTGCGCGCCCAATAATCCGGATTGTGCTTGACCTCATGCCCACCGGCCTGAATGGTATAGCCCACTCGGCCGGTCTCCGGGTCTTTGTACCAAAACTCCATCACCTGCACGGTATCTTCGGAGTCCTCGACATTGGGGGTCACCATGTCAAAAATGCCGCCACGCTCCGTGTACTCGCTCTCCAAAATGGTGTCTACCGTCATGCCATCCTTGCGCAGCGCGTCCCCGTAGGTTTGCCAAAACACCACCTTGTGGAGCCGGTAGAGATAGGCCACATACTGCCCAGCCTGGATGCCGTCCGGGCCTGCGGTGGGGTCGATGTACAGCGCATCCACCGGAACGTCCCGCACTCGGATGTCGCCCCAGTTGGGGCCGCAGGGCATACCATCGTCCCAGTACACTTTCCAAAAGGCGTCGCCGTACTTGGTCAGCCGCCGTTCATTGCTGGTGTTGAGATCGTCCAGGCGGTTGTTTTGGCAGACGAACTTGCACGCATATTCACGCTGTTTGGCCTTGCTGCTGTCCAGATCGTCGTCCCGCCCCCGGAACTCCGGCTCGGGCACCACGGGGTCCACCTGGCTCTCGACCATAATAAACGGGTCAGGCACCACCGCCGGGTCCCATCCAATGTCAGAGTCCCGCACGGCCTCCCGGATCTCGTCCGATACCGCGTGGATGAAATTATAGTAATCGTTGTACCGCACCCACTCCGTCTCGCGGAATGTGCGGGCGTTTTTGGCCTTGGCAAAGAGCTGCCCCGCCGTTTCCTCCCTGGCCTGCCGGTCAGAAAAATCATATCCGGGGATTGCTCCTCTCTTTTTCTTAGGCACGGCGGCGTCTCCTCCTGTCCTTTGCGTTGAGTATGTCTATCAGCTTCTTGTGGGGTTCCTCCGGCGTCTCCAGAACCACCATGGACTGCTGGGGCCGGATGTGGTTTGCAATGGCAAGGCTCATGACCAGGTCGTCATGCTTGCCCGGTAGCGCCTCGGCGCGTCCTTTGTCGTTCTTGGCGAAGCTGAGCATTTCGGCCAGTGTGGCATCGTCCACGATGTTCTCCAGGTTGTCCCGGGCCGCCTCCACCAGCTCGGCAATGATAACCGGCCGTGTGGCCGTGTTGGTGTTGAATCCATAGGCCTTTTTGAGCGCCCCGGTATAGGTGTCTGTCTGCTCCCGGGTGTACTGCCTCGGATAGTTCAGCCGTTGCAGCTCCTTGACGGGGTGGGTGCTGTAATTGACCTCGACACCCACCAACGCCTCGTTGTAGTACATACCCAGGCAGTAAATTTGACGGGCAAATACATCCTCGTCCATTTTTCCGTGCAGGACTGCCACCTGCTCCCCTGTGGTGTTGTCCAGCACATGGGCCGCGAAGAAGTCACTCCATGCCGTCCCGCTGTCTCCGGCGGTATCTCCGCCTATGACGTACGGCACACCATCCGCAGGCTGCTTGTAAATGGTTATATCCCCATCGGCGCACGGCTCCCAGGTGATCCCGGCAACCGTCAGGCCGTCGTACTCATAGACAAATCGGCCACGCTCCCCGGCCTTGGCCTTTGTGGCCTGCCGCCATGCGGCTAATGCCGTGAATGGGGGGGCTGAATAATGGCAAAGGCAACCCAGACAACCACAAAGAAAACCACCAAGACCACGCGGAAAACGGTGATCGGCGGCAGCAAACCCGGAAAGACCTGCCCCACTTGCCATAAGCCCCTATGAGCAGCCGGCACATTGAGGACCGCCGCCGGGTCGAGTCCGTCACCAGCACCAAGCGCCTGATGGACGCCATCAACGGCACTGTCTTAAAACCCCGGGAACGTGATGTGCTCATGCTGAAAATCTTTGATGATCTATCCCACTATGAAATCGCTGACCGGCTGAACATAACAGAGAAAACATCGCAGCGGCTATTCGCAAAAGCTATACGGAAATTACAGGACGCCTTATAAACGGGGCGTCCTTTTTCTATGCCTTTTTCAGCCTATTTCAGTCATTTTGTTGTCAGTTCAAAACAAAAAATGCAGTTTAGAATGGTCTCATAAGGAGGACATGGCGAGAGCGGGCCAATGAGCCCGCGAGGACGCAAGGCGTCAATGCTGTGCCCTCCTATTTTTATGAAAGGAGATATGGAAAATGGCTGAATTTGCAAGCAAGGGTGTTGCTGGTGCCGGTCTGGGCCTCGGAATCGCTGGTACTGCGCTGGGCCTTCTGAACGGGGGCGCCGGCCTGCTGAATCTGCACAGCGGCATGGCCGGCTGCTGCTCCGAGAACACCGCCGTCAACCGCTACGAACTGAACCTGACCCAGGAGATCGCCTCCAAGGACGCCCGCATTGGCCTGCTGGAGTCCCAGGTCTACGTTGACCAGAAGCTGACCGACGTTGTGAAGGACTACACCGGCCAGATCAACGCGCTCCAGGCGCAGCTGGCGCAGCAGGCGGTCTTTAATGCCACCATCAACGGTACTGTGTCTTGTATGCAGGGCCAGATTGCGCAGCTCCAGAGCCTGACCAAGCTGGTTGTGCCCAACGCCAGCGTCTGTCCCGGCTGGGGCAACGTGACTATCACCCCCGCCACCACCACCACTACCACGCCCGCCGCCTGAAGGGCTGTTCCTGTCTCGGCATTCGCCCTGACAGCAGAGGAGCCGGCACCAAAGAAGGCCCGGACACGGAAAAAGGGGAAGGGTTGACGCCCTTCCCCTTTTTTAAATCAGGAGGTATTTATGGTTACAATGCAGCAGGTCAAAACCGGCCTTGTTAAATACATTGATACTGACGTTCTTCCCCATCTGACCGGCATTAAAAAGCTGGGCCTGGGCGTCTACACGGCGCTGGCCGCCAACAACGTGGTCGGCCTGATAGAAAAATACCGTGAACATCCGGCGGTTGCCGTGTTGGACGTGATCGACACCGACGGCAACGTGGATATCGACAAGCTATACCAGGCTCTTGCGCCGCAGTTTGCCAACGACGAAAAGCAGACTATCAGCATCCCGCTGATCGGTGACATGACTGTTGACCGCACCGACCTGGAAAAACTCTACCGCTACATCAAGGGGTGATAACCATGAAAATGATTGCTGAAATCGTTGAGGATATCCGCGAGGAGCTGGACAGCGCCGAGCACTACGCAAAGAAGGCCACCCAGTACAAGGGTATGGACGACCGCCTGTCCTCTATGTACGCCACTATGAGCGCTCAGGAACTGTCCCACGTTGATACTCTCCATGAGCAGGCTGTACGCCTGATTCAGGCGCAGCGGTCCGAGGGAAAGGAAATCCCCGCCGGTATGCAGGCCGTGTGGGATTGGGAGCACTCGCACATGATGGACCGCGTGGCCCGCATCAAGGTACTGTTGGAGACCGCCCGCCGGTAAACCCGTGTGTAACACCGTGTGCAATTTGTGTGTTAATTTTCGGTTTTCAATTACCGAAACCGGAATCACAAAACGTAATGCGGAAACTCCCAATCGTTTGCGAGAGTAAGAAAAAACCCTGTAGCTGTTGAAGCTACAGGGTTTTCTTTTTGGCGCAGAAGGAGGGATTTGAACCCTCGCGACGGTTTCCCGCCCTACTCCCTTAGCAGGGGAGCCCCTTCGGCCACTTGGGTACTTCTGCGTGCCGAATGAACATACCTTATAAAAGTGTGGCGGAGAGAGTGGGATTCGAACCCACGGATGCTTCCACATCGCCGGTTTTCAAGACCGGTTCCTTCAACCACTCGGACATCTCTCCACGTCCTGTCCAGGTCAAATGCAAAAAAGATTATACAATATAGTTCCCTACTTGTCAATCTCTTTTTTCATTTTCTTCAAAAACATAAAAAATGCCGCCGCGCTGTCTGCGCGGCGGCATAACTCATCATGCGAAGAACGCGTGGGCGCCGATGGTAGCAACATAAGTGCAGTTGCGGCTGAACCAGCGGCTGGAGGAAATGGAGGGATTGATAAAGTACAGGGCATTGCCTGCGGTATTAGTACCCTCCATAGCCAGCTTGGCGGCGATGACGCACTCCGCAGTGGGGGTACGATTGATGCGGCCGTTGGAAGCCGGCGTGAACTGATTCCGCTGGAAGATCACGCTGTAGACCGAGTTGGGGAACTGAGGGCTGGCCACACGGTTGAGCACCACGTTGCCCACAGCGATCTTACCCTCCAGAGACTGGTTGCCGCTCTCAGCGTAAATGATACGGGAGAGCCAGTACAGATCCTCCTGGTCGTAGAAGCTGTCACCGGAAGCAATAGGACCGCTGCCGGAAGTGATCTCGATCACGCTCTCTGCACCGTTCCAAACCACCTTGGCACCCAGGGCCTGACACAGGGTGCGGACAGGCACCAGCACCACACCATTCTCCAGCTTCACGCCATCGGGCACATACAGGTACCGGCCGTTGGCCACAATATACTTGGCGCCGGGGGCGATCTGCAGCTTCAGGCCGGGGGCGGTAACCTCCGCCTGGCCATTGTTCCACACGGCCACAGCTTCAGGATAAAGGGCCTGCACGATAGGCCAATAGGAGACGTACGTCATTTCATTTTCTACCTTGGTGGCAAACTCAGTCACCAGGGACGTACCATTTACTTCAAAGCTGACGCCGCTCTCAGCAGCGTACGCAGGCCCGGTCAAAGACACACAAAGGACCAGACTTGCGAGCGCGCAAAGGGCTCGTTTTTTCATTGTTAGGAATCCTCCTGTTACAGACTGTTACTTGTTGTTCATCTTTTTGTAACCACATTGTAACCACTTTCAAGCTAAAAAGTCAATAGGAAATTTTCCCGTTTTTTCTGAATCCATTGCAGCACAATGGATTCAGCTTTTAAATTTTTTCATCAAGTAAACATTTTATTGAATTATGTAACCAAAGATGGATACAAAAAATAACAAAAAGAAACAGTCTTTTACCATATGTTTCTCCCTGAAACTCTCTGTTGATTTACCACAATTCCCTGCTTGATTTTATAGTCTGGCCCACGCTTCCTATAGCCGCGCGCAGAGCCCCAGTTTTCGCCTTCCGCCCCATCAAATCAAAATTTTTTCTTTTTTCATTTTACCCCTTGACGTAGCAAAAAAATCTGCTATAATATAGTCCGTTGCCTGTCCTATGCAGTCAACTTGTAGAGCACTCACCATGGAGAGATGGCTGAGTTGGTCGAAGGCGCACGATTGGAAATCGTGTAGGCGTTAATAGCGTCTCGAGGGTTCGAATCCCTCTCTCTCCGCCAAAGAAGGACATGACCAAGGTCATGTCCTTCTTTTTATTTTCCTGCCGTCTGGTGCGCTATCGTCTCTATTTTTCCTTGACAATTTATCTTCTCCCCTCTATAATATTATTCAGCGCTCAGTTGGTCGGAATAATCTGATCCCCTGTTCAGCGCAGTTCAATTTCATCCGGGTGTGGCGAAGCTTGGTATCGCGCTTGGTTCGGGTCCAAGAGGCCGTGGGTTCAAATCCCGCCACTCGGACCATGCGGAGTGTCCTTATAGGATCTGAGTATCCTGCAAAGGCACTCCGCATTTTATTTACATCCATAGCAACACAAAACGCTAGATTGTGTGGGGGGCTTACCATAATGTCAGAGCATTATGAGCAGCTCCCCCACCACCGAGAATTCTCCTTGACAATTTGTTTCTTCTATTGTATCATGTTACAAGTAATTTGGAATAAATTATGCGCTAGTGTGGCTCAGAGGTAGAGCAGCTCACTCGTAATGAGCAGGCCGTGGGTTCGATTCCCACCACTAGCTCCAAAAAAGGCACGACATATGTCGTGCCTTTTTTGTTATTTTCCGGCGTTCTTGGTGCCCTCGCTGTCAAAGCGCCCGGCGCAGCTTCAGAATAGTTAGATTAATCTCTCCATCCACCGCATCTCCAGAGCCGGAATAGGTCAACGTAAACGTTGTGGCTGCTGGCGCCCGCAGAATAAGAAAGCTCGAGCCTGCCGCACTCCCACCGGCTGTACTGACAGCAAAATAGATCCCTGTCTCCAAATGGGTGGTACCGTTATAAGATGGCGTTACCTGCATATAGTTGGCCTGCCGAAAAACCGCTGATACCTTATAAGAAATCAAATAATAGCCAGGTTCCAGCGCAATAACCGTGGGACTGGCCTGGGTGATCTGCCCGGTTGGATCTGTCACATCCGGAAACACCACCAACTGACTCCCTCGAACAAGCGGATACTGATAATTTACATACGACGCAAACACATCATCTGGAGCGGTGCCGGCAGATCCAGTAGGGCCTGTGGGACCCGTGGGACCTTCTCCCCCCGCAGGGCCAGTTGGCCCCTGCGCTCCCGTCGGCCCTGTGGGGCCGGTGCTGCCCACCGCTCCTGTTGGGCCCATGGGACCCGTTGCTCCTGTTCCTGCAGGGCCTGTGGGGCCTGTTGGGCCGACAGGGCCCGTATCACCCGCTGCCCCTGTGGGACCTGTTGGGCCTGTGGAACCGGCTCCATCGGCCCCTGCAGGGCCTGTAGGACCTACTGGGCCAATACTGCCAGTCGCCCCTGTGGGACCCGTAGGGCCTGTTGGACCGGTACTGCCCACTGTCCCCGCCGGACCCATGGGACCTGTTGGGCCGGCATTGCCCGTTGCTCCTATGGGGCCTGTGGGACCAACACCGCCTGTTGCCCCTGTAGGGCCGGTAGGTCCCTGCCAGATACAGCAGGGCGGTCCGCTCGGGCGAAGCGGGTCCGGATTATAATATCGATACTGCTCGTTTTCCCATCGCCGCACGGCCGCTCCCTCGTCTCTCCTTAAATTCTCCGGCAACTCATGAAAGGATTGCCGTCTGCTTCATCCTATTCTCTCCCCTGGCCGCTGGTGCTGTCGACAAAGAAAAACCGGCCCCTGCCGCAGCTGCGGCAGGGGCCGGTTCTGTCTGCTGGAGATCAATACAGCAGGTTCTTCTCGGTCTGAGGATCAAACAGGTGAATGAGCTCAGGACGGAACGCAAAGTTGATGGCGGTACCATAGGGGATACCGGCACGATGCTCCTCAGGCAGCTCGGTGGTGGGAATACGCAGCACCACGTCCTTGCCGGCGGCGGTCACATGGAGGTACACCTCGCTGCCCATCATCTCGGACACATCCACCGTGCTGGACACGGTGTGAGGACCAGCCACAGGGGCAAAGGAGATGTGCTCAGGACGGATACCGGCCACCACATCCATGTCGCCCACACCCTTCTCGGTGAGGATCTTCTGGGCCTTGTCAGCCAGCTCAATCACAGCGTCGGCCACAGCGATCTGATACTTGCCGTCCTTCTTCTGCAGCTTGGCATCGAAGAAGTTCATCTGGGGAGAGCCGATGAAGCCGGCCACAAACAGGTTGGCGGGACGATCGAACACTTCCTGAGGAGTACCGATCTGCTGAATGAAGCCATCCTTCATGATGACGATACGGTCGCCCAGGGTCATAGCCTCGGTCTGATCGTGAGTCACGTAGATGAAGGTGGTGTTGATGCGCTGGCGCAGCTTGATGATCTCGGCACGCATCTGGTTACGCAGCTTGGCGTCCAGGTTGGACAGAGGTTCGTCCATCAGGAACACCTGAGGATCGCGGACGATGGCGCGGCCGATGGCCACACGCTGACGCTGGCCGCCGGACAGAGCCTTGGGCTTACGATCCAGGTACTGGGTGATATCCAGGATGGCAGCAGCCTCACGCACCTTCTTGTCGATCTCATCCTTGGGCACCTTGCGCAGCTTCAGGGCAAAGGCCATGTTCTCATACACGGTCATGTGGGGATAGAGCGCGTAGCTCTGGAACACCATGGCGATATCGCGGTCCTTGGGCTCCACATCGTTCATCCGCTTGCCGCCGATGAGCAGATCGCCCTCGGAGATATCCTCCAGGCCGGCCACCATCCGCAGAGTGGTGGACTTGCCGCAGCCGGAAGGACCGACCAGCACGATGAACTCCTTATCCGCGATCTCCAGATTGAAGTCGTGGACAGCGGTCACCTTGTTGTCATAGATCTTCTTGACGCCTTTCAGAACTACAGTTGCCATATACATGGACCGTAAGGGCAATGCCTCCGCAAATACCCTCTCGCCCCGGGAGAGCAAAACTCCCAGAACGTTACGACAGGTCTCCACACTGCCGCACCGCCGGTCCGGCGGATTTTCCTCCTTTTTTTCGACTCTTCCGGCCTATAGGAATGGAGTAGGACCGGAAGGCCTGTATTTGGGGGTGCGCTCTATTCAGCCGCGGACTAATTCGCCGCGGAAGAATACATCTTTCAGTTCCAGATTCTCATCCAGAACAACCACATTGGCCCGCTTGCCGGGCTCCAGGCTGCCGGCCCGGCTGAAAATGCCGATAGCCTTGGCAGGATTGACCGCAGCAGCCCGCACGGCATCCGCCAGAGGGATGCCAAAAGACACGGCGGTCTTCATACAATTCATCAGATCGGTAACAGAACCGGCCAGGGTGCCGTCCTCCAGGGTAGCATACTTGCCCTTTACCTTGACGGCCTGGCCGCCCAGAGTATAATCGCCGTCAGGCATACCGGCGGCCCGCATGGTATCGGAAATCAGGATGACACGCTTGGCGCCGAACATCTTGAACACCGCCCGCACCACAGAGGGATGGATGTGAACGCCGTCACAGATCAATTCCACATTGCACAGCGGAGTGTCCAGAGCCGCGCCCACCACACCGGGAGCCCGGTGGGTAAAGGCCGGCATGGCGTTAAACAGGTGGGTCACCTGCCGGGCGCCCAGCCGGAAGGCCTCCATAGCGGTATCGTAATCGGCGGTGGTGTGGGCCAGGGAGATGGTAACCTCGCTCTCCATAGCCTCGATAAACTCCATGGCGCCAGGCTCCTCGGGAGCCAGGGACACCAGTTTTACCAGGCCCTGAGAGGCAGCAATAAGGCGGCGCAGCATCTCCACATCAGGGGCATGGAGCCAATCGCCGTTCTGAGCGCCCTTCTTGGCCATGGAGAGGAAGGGCCCCTCCAGATTAATGCCGCACAGGGCAGCGCCGGGCTTGTCGGCAGCTTTATGGGCGGCCGCCACCTGGCAGACCTTGGTGAGCTGATCCTCCAGCAGAGTCATGCCGGCGGGGCAGATCTGGGTCACGCCCCGGGACAGCTCATACTGGGCCATGATCTCCAGTCCCTCGGGATCAGCATCAGAGAAGTCGTGGCCTTTACAGCCATGAAAATGTACATCGGTCAGACCGGGGATCACATAGCAGCCGGTGGCATCATAGGTCTTGCCATCGCTGCTGGAGTTGGAAAGAAGCCGACCGTCAAAGCAGACGTCCCGCTTGACAAATCCCTCCTGCAGGTCAAAAACCTGGCCGCCGGTTATCCGCATACGGGAACACCTGCTTCCACAAGCTTATGGAGGGCAGCCTTATCGCCCACCAGGGTTACGTCGGGATGGAGCTGGAGCACGGAAGCAGGCACGTCCTTGGTGACGGGGCCGGTAAAGGCCTCCTTCACGATGTCGGCCTTCTCCTCGCCGCTGACGATAATCAGGATGCGGCGGGCATTCATGATGTTCTTGATGCCCATGCTCAGAGCGTGGCGGGGCACCTCGTCCCGGCTCTCAAAGAAGCGCTTGTTAGCCTCGATGGTGCTCTCGGTCAGGTCCACCAGATGAGTCTCCAGGCCGAAGTCGTCGCCCGGCTCGTTGAAGGCAATGTGGCCGTTATGGCCCATACCCAGCAGCTGCAGGTCAATGCCGCCCAGATCCCGGATCAGCTTGTTGTAAGCCTCGCACTCGGCCTCGGGATTCTTGGCCAGACCGTTGAGCACATGGGTGTTCTCCGGCTTGATGTCGATGTGATTGAACAGGTTATCCTGCATGAAATAGCGGTAGCTCTGCTCATGGTGGGGAGAAAGGCCCAGGTACTCGTCCAGGTTGACGGAGCGGACCTCCGCGAAGGACAGATCGCCCTTCTTGTACCAGTCCACCAGCTGCTTGTAGGTTCCCACAGGGGTACCGCCGGTAGCGAGACCCAGCACGCAGTCGGGCTTGTAGATGACCTGGGCGGAGATGATGTTGGCCGCCCGGCGGCTCATGGCCTGATAATCTTCCGATTGATAAATACGCATAATAATGTAACTCCTAGCCTTTCATATCAAAGTGGGGCGGACGGGTCACCGCCCGCCCCGAAACTTGATCTGGGATCAGCAGTATTTGGCAATGGCAGCGGTGATCATGGCATAGGCCTCGTCCACCACGGCGGCATCGCTGTCGATCAGGCCGGGCATGGGCTTGCGGACGGAGCCGCAGTTCACGCCGTTCTTGGCCAGGATGGCCTTCATCACGGCATACAGGTTGCCGTGAGCGGAGCACATCTTATAGATGATGCGGCAGATATCGTTCTGAATCTGGCGGGCAGGCTCCATCTCGCCCTTCTGGAAGTGCTCATACACCTTCAGGAAGAGCTCGGGCATAACGGCATAGGTGCCGCCGATGCCGGCGCAGGCGCCCATGGCCAGACCGGACACATACTGCTCGTCGGGACCGTTGAACACGATGACCCCGGCATCCTTCCACATCTGGATGTCCTGAACAGGCATGGAGGAGTTCTTCACGCCGATGACCCGGGGATTCTTCTGCATCTCAGCCAGCAGAGAGGGAGTCAGGGCCACACCGGCCAGCTGGGGAATGTTGTAGATGATGAAGTCGGTGTTGGGAGCGGCAGAAGAGATGTCGTTCCAGTAGCCGGCGATGCCATACTCGGGCAGGTGGAAGTAGATGGGGGGAATGGCGGCAATGGCATCCACACCCAGGCTCTCAGCATGAGCAGCCAGCTCCATGCTGTCGGCGGTGTTGTTGCAGGCAACGTGGGCAATGACGACCACCTTGCCCTTGGCCTCGGCCATCACGTTCTCCAGTACCACCTTGCGCTCAGCCACGCTCTGGTAGATGCACTCTCCGGAGGAGCCGCCCACATACAGACCGTTGACACCCTTGCCAATCAGGTAGCGGGTCAGGGCGCGGACCTCGTCGGGAGAAATGTTGCCGGCCTCATCATAGCAGGCGTAAAAGGCCGGAATCACGCCCTGGTATTTTTTCAGATCGCTCATGTTAATATTCCTTCTCTCAAAACGATAATAAACGAACTTCTAAGATAAATCAACCCTTAAATACGCACGCCGCAGGGTAAAATAACTGTGCCAGCGGAGCAGCGTCCGGTCAGCGGGATCAGCCCTTGACCGCGCCCATGGCGATGCCCTGGGTGAAGTACTTCTGGAAGGCGATGAACACGGCCACGATGGGGATGGCGGCCAGGGTGGCGCCAGCCATGATGAGGCCGAAGTCGCTGGACATCTCGCCCTGCAGGCGGGCAATACCCAGAGAGATGGTCCAGTTGACACGGCTGGTCAGCATGATCAGCTGGAGGAAGTAGTCGTTCCAGGAGTTGACGAAGGTAAAGATGGCCAGAGCACCGATGCCGGGCTTGATCATGGGGAACACCACGCTGAAGAAGGTGCGCAGCTCCCCGGCGCCGTCCACCCGGGCCGCTTCCAGGATCTCATTGGGTATGGTCTCCGAGAACTGTTTCATCAGGAACACGCCGAAGGGCCAGCCCACGGTGGGCAGGATAACGGCCCACAGGGTATCCGCCAGGTGCAGGAGGTTCATCTCACGCAGCAGGGGGATGACGATAACCTGCTTGGGCAGGGCCATGGCGCAGATGATGATGGTGAAAAGGAGGGCCCGGCCATAGAACCGCTTCTTAGCCAGAGCGTAGCCGGCCAGAGCGGCGGTGAGGCAGGTGAGCACCAGCGCGCCCACAGCCATGATGATGGTGTTGAGCAGCCACTGGCCGGCGGGATTCTTGAACAGCTCGGCGTAGTTCTCCAGAGTAGGACTCAGGGGGAACCACTGAGGTGTACGTGCGTTGATGGTCATGGCGTCCTTGAAGGAGCCGGTGACGATCCAGTACAGCGGGAAGATAAAGAAAATCGCCAGAAGGATCAGGATCACGACGGTGATCACCTTATAGCCGGTGGAAGTACCGGCCAGCTTGCTTTTCGCGTTATTCATCTTCTCACCTCCTTAACCGTTGTCGGTCTTCGCGAACTTGAACTGGATGGCAGAGAAGATCGCGATGATGATGGCCAGGATCACGCCCATGGCGTTGGCGTAACCGAAGTTCTGGTTGTTGTACGCCATCTGGAAGATGTAGTACATAATGGTGTCGGTGGCATGGTTGGGTCCACCGGAGGTCAGCAACTGGATCAGTGCGAAGCACTGGAAGGAGTTGATGGTGGTGATGACCAGGATGTACAGGGTGGTGGGCATGATCTGGGGCCACTTGATCTTCCAGAACACCTGGAGCTTGGTGGCGCCGTCCACCTGGGCCGCCTCCACCAGAGACTGGTCCACGTTGCCCAGAGCGGCCACATACAGCACGATGGGCTGGCCAATGGAGGTGGTGAACAGGATCAGGATGATACACCAGATGGCGGTGGCGGAATTACCCAGCCAGTCATAGCCGGTGGTACCAAAGATCTGGTTCAGCAGACCGTTATAGGGGTTGAACATCCACTTCCACACCACGGTAACTGCCACAGTACCGGTAACCACGGGCAGGTAGAACACGCAGCGGAAGAAGGAGCGGGTCACCGCCTTCATCTGATAGATGGCGGAGCTGACCCACAGGGAAAAGGCGGTAACGGCGGGCACCGCTACCACGACGATGATGACGGTATTCAGGAATCCCTTCCAGAAGACGGGGTCCTGTGCCATCTTAACATAGTTGGCAAAACCAATGAACTTGGTGGCGGAGCTGTCCAGGCCCATCTCCTGGAAGCTGAACACCACGCACATGATCATTGGGATCACCACAAAGCCGATAAAGAAGACCAGGCTGGGCAGCAGGAACAGGTAGGCGGAAATGGTCTCCCGCCGGACCAGGGCCTTGCTCATGCCGGAGAACTGGGACCGCTTCTCCTTCTTGGGCTTCTTCGCGACCGTTGCTACGGCGTTTTGTGCCATGAGATTCTCCCCTCTTTTCGAACTTATTTGCACACCTCTCCAAATCATTTTGGAAAAGCAACTGTGCCCGCCCCCTCACAGGGAGCGGGCACAGAAAGTGCGTCAGATCATACTTGCGCCGCTTAGCCGATGGCAGCGTTGCTGGCGCTGACAAACTCGTCAGCAGCAGTCTGAGCATCCACGCCGCCGGTCAGGATCTTCTGGAGCATATTCCACCAGTTGGTGCGCTGCTCGGTCCAGCCGCCGATGACGTTGTAGTAGTCGCCCATGTAAGGCATCAGGGTCAGGAACTCAGCGGCATCAGCCTCGGTGTCGGTACCCTCGTACACGTTGCCCAGAGAAGCACGGACGGGGAAGAAACCGGTCAGCTGCACGCTCTCCTTGGACTGCTCGGGATCGTCGCAGATGTAGCGGATGAAGTCCTTGGCAGCCTCGATCTTGGCCTCGTCGCCGTTGTCAAAGATACCGAAGCCCCAGATGCCGCCGCACAGCTCGGGCACGCCGTCGTCAGAGGGGAAAGCCATGGCATAGGGGGTGAAAGCAACCTGAGAAGCGTACTGAGCCTTGTTGGAAGCGTTCCAGCAGAAGGTCACAGCAGCGGTGCCGTTGGCAAACTGCTGCAGCTCATCAGCAGCCTGGAAGCCGGCGTTGGCGTTCAGAGAGCCATTGTCCACCATGGACTTGATGAGCTCCAGAGCCTTCACGTTCTCAGGAGAGTTTGCGGTGTACTCAGTGTGGTCGGCATTGGTGTAGGTGCCGGAGTACAGGTTGTTGACGAGAGCGCGGGTGCCCTGGTCGCCGCCCTGGCCGCCGCAGTAGACGATACCGGGCACGGCCACCAGACCGGAGTCGCGGACGGCCTCCATGGCCTTCACGAAGTTGTCAGTAGTCCAGGTGCGGGTCTCCTCGTCGATGTACTGCAGAGCACCAGCCTGCTCAAAGACCTCATAGTTGATGGCCATGCAGTGGGTGGTCATGCACAGAGGATACTCATAGTACTTGCCGTCCAGCTGGCAGGCATTCACAACAGCCTCGCTGGTGGCGGCGATGTCGGCAGTGGCCTCTTCGGTCCACAGGTCGGACAGGTCCACCATCAGGTTGTTGGCGCCCCAGTTGGTCACCAGACGCTCGGGACCCTCCATGATGATGTCAGGAGCAGTGCCGCTGGTGATAGCGGAAGTGACCTGAGTATCACCGTTGGTGTAGTCCAGCAGCTCGAACTTGATGGACACGCCGGGGTTGGCGGCGGTGTACTCATCGATCAGAGCCTGCATGGTGTCATAGTCACCAAACTTGCCGATGGGGTAGGTCCAGATGGTCAGCTCCACAGTTTCGCCGGAGCCGGAGGGAGTGTTGCCGGACGGGGTGTCGGTGTTGCCGGCGGGGGATTCGCTAGTGCCGCCGCCGCCGCAGGCAGCCAGGCCCAGAGACATGGAGGCAGCCAGCATGAGCGCAAGAATACGTTTCTTCTTCATCATTCATCCTCCTCATTTTCGATAATTTTCGTGATTACTCAGTGGTAACCCGTTGTGTAGATTGTACAGTTCAACACAAGATTTGTCAATAGCGAATTGCACATTTTCTTTCTTCTTTTGCGGTGTCTGCAAATTTTTTTCAAATTCCACTGTTGACGGTCAAATGTGTTTGTCTGACAACACTTCAGCCACCAGTTCCTGTCTGGCACGGCAGCCCTCCCGATCCCGGCGGCATACCTCATGGAAGAGTACATCCATCAGATAGAGCTGGGCAATACGGGCAGCTACGGAACCGCCCTGGAGGGGGCCCTCCCGGGAACCGCATTGAAGCACAATGTCGGCATAGGCGGCGCCGGGAGACTTGGGGAACCGGGTAACCAGGATAATCCGTGCTTTCCGGTCCCGGATAATCTGGAGGTTCTTCATCAGCTCTTTGGTGGAGCCGGAGTAGGAGAAATAGATGACCAGATCGCCGGGGGTGAGCTGAGAGGCGGCAATCGCCTGAAGATGGGAGTCCATGACCGCTGTAAAATTCAGCTGAATGGTGCTGAACAGGTGGGCACACTCCTGGGAAAGGATCATGGATCCTCCCTGGCCCATGCACAGTACCCGGCCGGCGGAGACGATCATATCCGCCGCCTTGCGCACCGCATCCGCCTGGATCAGCTCCAGAGTCTGGGCCAGGGCCTCGGAATCACTGCGATAAACAGCGCGGCACATTCCCTCCACGCTGTCCTCTTCCTCCAGCTCTCCCGCCTCTGCGGCACTGTGATCCATCCGGCCGGCAGTAGCGTTGGCAATGGCCAGCTTAAAAGCGCTGTAGCCCTTGTAACCCAGCCGTTTGCAGAAACGGGAGATGGTGGCCTCGGCCACGCCGGCCTCCTCCGCCAGCTCCGAGATGGACATAAACTGGGTCTGCTGCTGGTGGATAACGGCGTAGTCGGCCACCTTTTTCTCCGCGCTGGTCAGCTGGTAGTACTCGCTGTTGATCCGTTCAAAGACATTTACTAACGGCATTGCCGCCCTCTCAATTCCGCTCCAGGATCTGGCCGATCATCTGATCGCACATGATGAGCATCCGAGGCAGGTGGAAGGGACCTTTGAAGGTGGAACCCTTGCAGGGAGGCTCGGTGGGCTTGCCGTCCCGGCGCAGATAGCCGTACCAGTCGCCGTACTCAGGATCAGAGAAGTATTTCTTGCAGTAATCCAGGGTCTTTTCAAACCACTCCAGATACTTCTCGTCGCCGGTATCACGATAGATCATCATAGAGGCGATGAGGATCTCGTCGTGAGGCCACCACAGCTTCATGTCGTGCTCGTAGGCCTCGGGGGGACGGCCCAGGCAGTCAATAAAGTAGAGCAGTCCGCCGTACTCCTTGTCCCAGCCAGCATTGATGGCCTGGTCAAAGATCTTGATGGCGGTGGCGTGCTGTTCCTTGTTGCCCCGCAGGTTGGCGTCCTCCATCAGGAACCAGGAGCACTCGATATCGTGGCCGGGATTGACCACACGGCCCTCGGTCACATCGCCCCGGAACTCGCCGTTGGGACCCACGCTCTCCAGAGTGCAGCCCAGCTCGGGCTTATAGTGGTAGCGGAAGATCTCGTCCACACACTGAGCGGCCCGCTGGTTATACAGCTCAGCCTGCTCGGGGTCCACCCGGCGCAGCACGGAGGTGATGTTCAGGTAGATCATGGGGTTGGCCAGAGCGCGGCCGGAACGGGTCTCAGGAATGGTCTTGGGGCCCAGTCCGGTGGGGTCCTTGATCAGGCCCTGATTCAGATTCCAGATCAGCTCATAGGCAGCGCGGGCACGCTCCAGGCACTCCTTGTCCCCGGTAACACCATAATATTCGGCGTTGGCGATGGCGTAGAACCCCTCGGAGAAACAATAGCGGCGCTGACGCAGGGGCTTGCCGTCACCGGTCACGGTGAAGTACATCCGGTTGCCTGCCTCCCGGTTGATGCAGCAGCGCTCCATAAAGTCCAGGCAGCTCTTGCTGGCAGCCAGCCACTCGTCCTTCACCCCATAGGTGTGGCACAGATAGGCAAACATCCAGGCGCAGCGGCCCTGCATCCATACGCTCTTGTCGGTGGAGAAGATCTTGCCTTCCCGGTCCAGGCAGGTGTAGACGCCCCCGTTTACCGGGTCCATGCCATTTTTCAGCCAGAAGTTGACGCTCCGCTCCAGCTCTTCCTTGATCCATTTCTGATGATCCTGCAGACGTGCAGTGATATCCATAATCGCAATTCCCACCTTTCCATTGTTGGGAGATGATCCCCCGTTGGTTCCATCATACCCGTCGGTCCATCCCCCGTCAAGACCTGGGAAGAAAATAATTTTCAGAATCCTGAAAATATGCTTGACAGATTTAAAAAAACTGGTAGCCTATACATATAACGAGCTTTCTGTTTCCCATATATGTTAAGGAGGATGTCTCATGAAACATCTTGGCATTGAAGTCCCTGTCAAACACATCCCCGAGCTGGACCCCGGTTTCCTCCCCCTGGGCAAATTTTTTGCATCCTTCCTGAAGGACGCCAAAAAGCCTCTGGATCTGGCCGTTGAGCGGGCCGGCGGCGAGGTAGCCGTCTACAAGACCTTCATCCACGGTACCCCCGACATGGCTGAGGCCGACCGCTACTATGTGGACCGGCTCATCAAGACGATGCTGTGGTATATGGGCGGCTTCAAGGTCTACATCAGCGGCGACAAGGAGATCTTTGAGGCCATGAAGGCCACCTACTGTGTGGGCGGCAAGCGCTCCTTCGATGCCGACTTCATGTCCAATGTGTATGAGAAGCCTTTTGAGGTTGTGTACTGCGACCAGGTGCCCGCCGAGAAGAGCAATCCTCAGGCTGTGGGCCGTCACCTGGGCGGCTGCCGCATTGGCTTCGACGCCGGCGGCTCCGACCGGAAGGTGTCCGCCGTCATCGATGGCGAGCCCGTGTTCAGCGAGGAAGTGGTCTGGTATCCCAAGGTCACTGCCGACCCCGACTACCACTATGAGGGCATCGTGTCCGCCCTCAAGTCCGCCGCCCAGCATATGCCCCGGGTGGATGCGGTGGGCGTCTCCTCCGCTGGTATCTACATCGAGAACCGCACCATGGTGGCCTCCCTGTTCCTGAAGGTGCCCAAGGAGGACTTTGACGCCAAGGTGAAGGACATCTACATCCGCGCCATTAAGGACACCTTTGGCGATGTGCCCTATGTGGTGGCCAACGACGGCGACGTGTCCGCTCTGGCCGGTGCCATGAGCCTGGAAGAGAACAACATTATGGGCATTGCCATGGGCACCAGCGAGGCCGTGGGCTATGTGGACCAGAATGGCAATATCACCGGCTGGCTCAACGAGCTGGCCTTCGCCCCCGTGGACGCCAACCCCGGCGCCATGGAGGACGAGTGGTCCGGCGACATCGGCTGCGGCGTGAAGTATTTCTCTCAGGACGGTGTCATCAAGCTGGCCCCCGCCGGCGGCATTGAGCTGGACCCCGCCCTCTCCCCCGCCGAGAAGCTGAAGGCGGTGCAGAAGGCTATGGAGGAGGGCAACCCCGGCGCCGCCGCGGTGTACCGCTCCATCGGCGTATATCTGGCCCACTCTCTGGCTCTGTACTATCACTTCTACGGCTTCAAGCACGTGCTGCTGCTGGGCCGCGTTATGTCCGGCAAGGGCGGCGACCTGCTGCTGGATACTTGCAAGAGCGTGCTGGCTGACGAGTATCCCGAGATCGCTTCCAAGATCAACCCCACCATGCCCGACGAGAAGGCCCGCCGTGTGGGTCAGTCTGTGGCCGCCGCCTCCCTGCCCGAGATCAAGTAAATGCGGCGCCACATCGTCTGTCTGGGAGACTCCAACACCCATGGCTACTGTCCCGATCCTGCCGACTGCGCCGACGGTTCCTGCTTCCGCTTCAATGAGGAGGAGCGTTGGACCTGCCGGCTGCAGCAGGCCTTGGGAGATGGATACCTGGTGGTGGAGGAGGGTTTGTCCGGCCGCACCACCGTGTTTGATGACCCGGTGGAGGAGGGCCTGTCCGCCCTGTCCTGCCTCTATTCCTGTCTGAAAAGCCACAAGCCGGTGGATCTGCTGGTGGTCATGCTGGGTACCAACGATTCCAAGGAACGCTTCGGGACCAACGCCTACACCATCGGCCGGGGTATGGAACGGCTGGTCCGGGCCGCTCAGGCTATGGACTGCTGGGTAAAGAGCAAACCCAACATCCTCATCATCGCACCCAAATCCATTGAGGAGGGGGTCTATGCCTCTCCGGTGGCCGATGAGATGGGGCTCGGCTGTGTGGAAAAGACCCGGGGGCTGGCGGCGGAATATGAGGCCGTGGCCCGGCTCACCGGCTGCGCCTTTCTGGATGCCAATACCCTGAATCTTGCCTGCAATACGGCGGACTATATGCACCTGACCCGGGAGAGCCACGCCAAACTGGCCCAAGCTCTGGCCCAGCTGATTCCCACCCTGATCTGAATAAAAAATGTGGACGGCGCTGCCGTCCACATTTTTTGTCTCTATACATTATTATTTAATAGTATAGCCGCCACGGACCATGATGGTCACATCGGTGGAGGCCTTGACCCCCCGGCCATCGATGGTTGCCAAATACAGGTGGTTGGCGGTCAGGTTTTTCCCGCCGGCCAGGGCCGAGCCGTCAGTGGTGTCGATGAGGCCGGGGGCTGTATCGGACACACAGACTGCCGTGCCGGTCCGCAGCAGAAACTCGCAGGCCGCGGTGCCCACCACAGTCTGTCCCGCCTTCAGGTTGACAATCTGGAACACACCGCCGGCGGAAGTGGAATCGGAACTGCCGCTGAGGGCTTTTTCCACCTCATCCACATAGCCGTCCACCACACCAGACAGCTTCTTTTCCAACTCAGACTGCTTGTCCGCCACTTTGTCATCCACCTGATCCAAAATGGCCGGGATCGCCTGATCCTCCAGATAGCTGAGGGTAACCAGGGGGTCATTCTTGCTGCCCTGCTGCCCGGCGGCCACCGCCACCCCTACCAGCGCCAATGTAACCAAGCCGCCGGAGATCAGCCGGACCAGCCCTTTTCTCTGCTTCATATGTACCTCCTGTCTGACGGGGAGCCGCCCTCGGGGACGGCTCCCTTCTTGTCTTTAAACCATGGTTCCTGTGTGCAGGCCAAAGCTGACCGCGATGGCGTTGTCCACCCGCTGCATCTGCGCTTCGTCCAGCCGACCCATGTGCTCTCTCAGCCGCCTTTTGTCCAGCGTCCGGATCTGTTCCAGCAGCACCACCGACTCCTTGGGGAGACCGTAGGTGTTGGCTGAGAGCTCGATGTGGGTGGGCAGACGGGCCTTGCCGGTCTGGGACGTGATGGCCGCCGCGATCACGGTGGGGCTGTGCCGGTTGCCGGTGTCGTTCTGCACGATGAGTACCGGCCGCACGCCTCCCTGCTCGCTGCCCACCACAGGGCTCAGATCGGCATAAAAAATGTCTCCGCGTTTTACGCTGTTGTCCACAAAAGCTCACACTCCGCCGGAAAATAGTCACCAGCGTCACACGACCGGAGGCCTATGTAACGCGGTCACTATGATTCTCCCACGGGGCGGCGGGAATTATACCCGTCCTGCAAAATTTCGCGGGGCAGGCCGGTCCTCCGCCGCTTGGCCGAGCCTTTCTCCCCCGGTCCATTGTATGCGTCTGCCGGACAGCCGGTGCCTCAGTCCAGGTAGGCCCGGTGGACCCGGGGGGACACAGCGCACAGCAGCTCATACTGGATGGTGCCCGCCAGAGCAGCCACATCCTCAATGGGCAGGTGCTCGCCGAACACCTCCACCTCATCTCCCGGCGCCACGTCCAGCCCGGTGACGTCCGCCATACACATATCCATACAGATCCGGCCCACAACGGGAGCCCGCTGGCCGCCAATCAGCACCTCCAGCTTGTCGGAGCACAGCCGTGGCAGACCGTCGGCATAACCGATGGTAAGAGCGGCCAGTTTGGTCTCCCGATCCAGCACATGGGTGCAGCCGTAGCTCACCGGCGTACCGGCAGGCACAGTCTTTACCGAGGCCACTCGGGTCTTGAGGGTCATCACCGGCCGCAGTCCGGGGCCGTCCAGCCCCTCGCAGGAGGGGTCTGGATAGTGTCCGTACAGGGCGATGCCTGGCCGGACCATGTCCAGGTGGGTGCAGGGGAACTTCAGGGCGGCAGCACTGGCGGCGCAGTGCCGGATGGCAAAGGTGATCCCCCGCTCCTTCAGCGCCTCCAACAGATCCAGAAAACGGGTAAACTGGAGCATGGTATAGTCCTCATCCCCGTCGGCATTGGCAAAGTGGGTGTAGATGCCCTCCGCCTCCAGGCCGGGCAGAGCGCACACCTGGGCAATGGCCTCCACAGCGGCGCTCTGATCCTCCCCGCCGCACAGCCAGCCCAGCCGGGACATCCCGGTATCCGCCTTCACATGGATCTTCAGGGTCTTGCCCGCAGCAGCTGCCGCGTCGGACAGGGCACGGGCCATCTCCACATCATAGACCGTCTGGGTGATGCCATTGTCCAGCAGAGCTTCCGCCCGCTCGGTGGGCGTATAACCCAGAATCAGGATAGGGGTGGTGATTCCAGCCTGGCGCAGCTCCAGAGCCTCGTCCAGGCAGGCCACTGCCAGATATTCCGCGCCCAGCGTCTCCAGCCGCCGGGCTACCTGTACCGCGCCGTGGCCATAGGCGTCCGCCTTCACCACGCCCAGAAACCGGCAGCCTTGGGGCAGCATGGCCCGCAGCGCCCGATAATTATGTTCCAGATTGGACAGGTCGATCTCCGTCCATGTTCTTGTCTGCGTTTGTTTCATCTGATTTCCTCTTTACCTTGAGATACAAAATGCCCGCCGCCGGGCGGCTGACACAGCAAAGCTGCCAAAGGACAGTTCATTGGTCCTTATTATACTACGCCGCCCCGCCGGTCACAACCCCGAACCGAACGCTCTTTCATGGATTTTTCATCTAATGTTCATACAATTTCCAAGACATTTTTCCTGCTTCCGGATATACTATAGGCATAGAAACAGTTTTCGCACCATGCTCCCGCCGCCTGTATCAGGCGGGATCTAAGGAGGTTTGTTCCATGATGGAAGATGTAGGAAAGGTATTTGCCGATGTAGGCCTGGCCAGCGTAGGCCTGGTAGCTCTGGCTGCCGAGCAGATGGGTAAGGCCGGCAAGTTCCTGGTGGAAAAGGGCGCCGCCGCGGTGGAGGAAGGCCGCAAGCACGGCGCCGAGCTCCAGCGCAAATGTCAGGAGGAGGCCCAGCGCCGCCGGGAGGAGCAGTTCGACCGGCACGTCAGCCAGATGAATGCCCAGCAGCGGGAAGAGCTGCGCCGCCGTCTGGCAGAGCTGGACGACCTGGAGCAGGAAGCCGCTCAGGCCGACTCTGAGGACAACGATACCACCGCATTTTAATACAGCGGGGTGCTGCCAGGCAGCACCCCGCTGTATTTATTCCATCGTTGCAAAGCCGGAAAAGACGCACTGGATCACGGTAAAGCCGTCCTGGGACAACTCTCCCCGAAGGAGGGCGTGGCTGTCCGGATCAAACCAGAGGGAGCACTCCTGGCCCTCCCCTGCCTTGGCCTCCGGGTCCCGGCAGATCACCCGCAGAACCTGCCCCTCTCCGGTCTCCTCCATGGCACACTCTGCGATAAAACCCTCGGTGGCGTAGCGCAGTAAGACGGGTACCGCCTCCATGGGACTCATGCCGCTGTCGTCCAAGGGGCCGGTCTCCACCCACACGCCGTCATATTCCAGATACCCGCTGCCGTCCTTCAGCCGGGCGGTCACTCCGGCCACGGCGTCCGGGCTGGTGACAGTGAGTACGCTCTCCCCTTCCCGCCGGTACTCCAGATCCAGGCCATATTCATAGACCCGCTGTCCATAGTCAGCGGTCACAGTTAATTGGGCGGTACAGCCCTCCATGGCCAGATATTCGCCCCGGATGTCCAGGGCCAGCTGCTCTGCGCCGGTAGCCCCGCCGCCGCAGGCAGCCAGAGCCAGGCACAGGGTTATCGTCAGTACGCACAAACCAAACCGGCGGCGCACTCCGTCTCCCCCTTTATTCCATGCTTATTCCACAGATTCCTTGATCACCCGGGGCAGCGCCGCCACCACGTCGGTAGGCGTCATGCCGTACTCCCCAATCTCCTGGGCGCACAGATCACCGGCCGCGCCGTGGAGCCACACCGCCATGGGCACCGCCTGCCGGGCGGGCAGGCCCTGTCCCAGCAGGGAGAGGATCACTCCTGCCAGCACGTCGCCGCTGCCTCCCTTGGCCATACCGGGGTTGCCGGTGGTATTGATGTAAGCGGTACCGTCGGGAAAAGCGGTGATGGTGCGGTGGCCCTTGAGCACCAGACAGCAGGTATGCTCCATGGCAAAGCGCCGGGCCGCTCCCAGCCGGTCCCCGTCGGACAGATCGCCTCCCAGCCGGGCAAACTCCCCGTCATGGGGGGTGAGCACCGTGTGAAGACCCTGCCGGGCATCCAGTACATCTATATGTCCTTCCAGAGCGTTTATGCCGTCGGCATCCAGGATCACGGGGATATGGATCTCATGCAGCAGGTGACGCACCACAGCCGCCACACCATTGCCCCGGCCCAGGCCAGGGCCGATGAGGCACACACCGCAGCCCGCCAGCTTATGATGGATCACTTCTCCAGCCTCCAGAGACAGCTGCCCCTCCTTGCCTGCCGGCAGGGGGTAGGGCATAGCCTCGTCCAGCTTGGCTGCGGCTACCGCCCAGATGGGGGCAGGCACTCCCACCGACACCAGCCCCGCGCCGGAGCGCACTGCCGCCTGGGCAGCCAGCACCGGAGCGCCGGTATAGCCCACACAGCCTCCCAGAATGGCGCATCGCCCAAAGTCCCCCTTATGGGCGTCCAGAGGCCGGCGGGGCAGGCGTACATCGGCCGCCTCCACGGTACTTACCGGGCAGTCCAGAGCATCCACCAAATCTTTGGGAATCCCAATATCGGCTACCGTCAGCTTGCCGGTACACAGTCCGCCTTTCCCTACATAGTGGCCCGCTTTGGGCAGGGTGAAGGTAACAGTGCGGGCGGCGTGTACCGCCTCCCCCAGCACCCGGCCGGTGTCGGTCTCTACTCCGCTGGGGATATCGGCGGACACCACCGGGATATCGCAGGTGTTCATCATATGGACGGCGGTAAGGGCATCCCCCCGTATATCGCTGTTCAGCCCGATGCCGAAGAGGGCGTCCACCATCACATTGGCCTCCAGGCACCAGGCGGCAAACTCAGCATCATCGGGCTGGAAGGGTTCCAGCTTTCCTCCTGCCGCCGCCAGTTTCGCCTCCATGGCTCGGGTATCCTGGGTCATCTTCTCATGGCTGCCCACCAGGACACATCGCACTTCAAATCCCGCCTCCAGCAGCTGCCGGGCGCAGGCCACGCCGTCGCCGCCGTTGTTGCCCGGCCCGCAAAAGCACACCACCCGTCCGGCACAATCCCCCGCCAGGCTCATGACCTCCTCAGCCAAGGCCGCCGCCGCCCGCTCCATCAGGTCGGTGGAGGGAATTCCCCGCTCCTGAATGGCGATCCGGTCGGTTTCCCGCATCTGCTGTGCTGTGGCGATCCACATATTCATACACACTCCTGTTCCTTGGTTCTTTCGTTCAGGCAGCCCCATTATATGCTGTCCATCCCGCCTCGTCAATTTTAATCTTGCACTTTCTGTCAAACTGTGCTATAAATAATCTTACTTGCGAAGAAGGGAAAAAGAGCGGTTCCCCGCCCGGCAGAGAGCGTCCGTCACCGGCTGAAAGCGGATGTGGGGTTGGCCCGTTCGGTTCGTCCTGGAGCGGCCCTGGAGACAGGGACGGATTTGCCCCACGTTATCGGGGCCAAAGTGCCCGCTGCGTGCGGGAATTGCGGGTGGTACCGCGGAAGGTTTGCCTTTCGTCCCAATGGATTGGGATGGAAGGCTTTTTTGTTTACAAATCGTATCACTGCAAAAGGAGCTGCGAATATGAAGGAAACACTGGATACCATACGCCGGGAAGCGCTGGCCGCGCTGGACGGCGCCGGCAATGCCCAGGAGCTGGACGCCCTGCGGGTGAAGTACCTGGGTAAGAAGGGCGAGCTTACCGCCGTTCTGAAAATGATGGGCAAGCTGTCCGCTGAGGAGCGCCCCGCCATGGGTCAGTTGGCCAACGAGGTCCGCTCCGCCCTGGAGAGCGCCCTGGAGGCCAAGGGCAAGGAGCTGGAGGCCAAGGCCCTGGAGGACCGGCTGAAGGCTGAGGCCCTGGACATCACTGTCCCCGGCAAGGCTGTTAAGGCCGGCCACCGCCACCCCATGTATATCGCCCTGGATGAGATCAAGGAGATCTTCATCGGCATGGGCTTCACCGTTCTGGACGGCCCCGAGGTGGAGCTGGCCAAGCTGAACTTTGACCGCCTCAACGCCGAGGAGGGCCACCCCTCCCGTGACTGGTCGGATACCTTCTACTTTGATGAGGATAGCCGTGTGATGCTCCGCTCCCAGACCTCCCCCATGCAGGTCCGGGCCATGGACACCATGGAGCTGCCCATCCGCATCATCGCACCCGGCCGTGTGTACCGCAAGGACGAGGTGGACGCCACCCACTCCCCCATGTTCCATCAGGTGGAGGGCATGGTCATCGACAAGGGTGTCACCATGGCCGACCTGAAGGGCACCCTAAATACCGTGGTGGAGCAGCTGTACGGCAAGGGTACCAAGACCCGGTTCCGTCCCCACCATTTCCCCTTCACCGAGCCCTCCTGCGAGATGGACGTGCAGTGCCACAAGTGCGGCGGCGTGGGCTGCCCCACCTGTAAGGGCGAGGGCTGGATCGAGCTGCTGGGCGCGGGCATGATCCACCCCCGCGTGCTGGAGATGAGCGGCATCGACCCCAACGTGTACTCCGGCTGGGCCTTCGGCATCGGTCTGGAGCGTACCGCCATGCGCCGGTTCAAGATCGCCGACCTGCGGCTGATCTTCGAAAACGACGTGCGGTTCCTGGAGCAATTCTAAGAAAGGAGTGTAGGAACAATGAATCTGAGCAGAAAATGGCTGAATGAATTTGTCACTGTGACTGCCTCCGACAAGGAATTTGCCGAGGCCATGACCCTGTCCGGCTCCAAGGTGGAGCTGACTCACGACCTGGGAGAGGAAATCTCCAATGTGGTGGTGGGCCGCCTGCTGTCCATGGAGCGCCACCCCGATTCCGACCATATGTGGATCTGCCAGGTGGACGTGGCTCAGGAGGAGCCCATCCAGATCGTCACCGGCGCCTGGAACATCCACCCCGGCGACCTGATGCCGGTGGCTCTTCACAAGTCCACCCTGCCCGGCGGCGTGAAGATTCAGAAGGGCAAGCTGCGGGGCGCGGTGTCCAACGGTATGTTCTGCGGCCTGGCTGAGCTGGGTCTGGATACCCGCGACTTCCCCTACGGCGTCATTACCCCCGCCGCCATTCTGGGTGACTATCACCCCCTGGATAAAGACAAGCCCTCCATCCCTGCCGACATCCAGCCCGGCCACAAAGTCTATGGTCCCGTGGTGTGCGCCAAGGTGACCGGCGTCACCACCACCGGCTATTCCGCCTATGACATCGTTCTGGATACCGGCGACGGCACTGCTACCGTCTCCACCACCTGCCCCAACCTCCACGAGGAGGACCTGGTTGCCTACAACACCAAGAGCAATACCATTTGCACCCTGGAGGATCTCCACGCCCAGCAGGCCGAGTTCCCCCACTGCATCCCCGACGGCATTTTTGTGCTGAACGAGGACTGCAAGCCCGGCGACGACATCAAGCCCATCATCGGCGCCGACGACCACGTGGTCGAGTTTGAGATCACCCCCAACCGCCCCGACTGTCTCTCCGTCATCGGTCTGGCCCGGGAGGCCGCCGCCACCTTTGACGCCCCCCTTACCCTCCACGAGCCTGTGGTCAAGGGCGGCGGAAACGGCAGCCTGATGGAGCTGCTGGATGTGGAGACCCCCGCCAGCGATCTGTGCCCCCGGTACACCGCCCGGATGGTGCGCAACGTAAAGATCGCCCCCTCCCCCAAGTGGATGCGGGAGCGGCTGCGTGCCATGGGTGTGCGCCCCATCAACAACATCGTGGACATCACCAACTACGTCATGCTGGAGTACGGCCAGCCCATGCACGCCTTTGACTACCGCTATGTGAAGGGCGGCAAGATCATCGTCCGCCGTGCAGAAGAGGGTGAAGAGCTCACCACTCTGGACGGCCAGGTGCGCAAGCTCAACGCCAACCACCTGGTCATTGCCGACGAACACCGGGCCGTGGGCCTTGCCGGCATCATGGGCGGCGAGAACAGCGAGATCGTGGACGACACTGTGGACGTGGTCTTTGAGTCCGCCTGCTTCGACGGCACCTGCATCCGCAAGGGCGCACTGGCCCTGGGTATGCGTACCGAGGCTTCCGCCAAGTTCGAGAAGGGTCTGGACCCCCTGAACACCCTGCCTGCTGTCAACCGGGCCTGCGAGCTGGTGGAGCTGCTGGGCGCCGGCGAGGTGCTGGACGGCACCATCGATATCCTCAACTATGTGCCCCAGCCCCGTGTCCTCAAGCTGGAGCCCGAGAAGATCAACGGCCTGCTGGGCACCGACATCGCCGAGAGCGAGATGGTGTCCATCCTGAAGAAGCTGGACTTCCAGGTGGAAGGCGATCAGGTCACCGTACCCTCCTGGCGTGGCGACGTGATCGGCATGGCCGACCTGGCCGAGGAAGTGGCCCGGTTCCACGGCTACAACAACATCCCCATCACCCTCATGCGGGGCCAGACCACCCTGGGCGGCTTCTCTGTGGAGGAGAAGCTGGAGCGCCAGCTGGGCTCCCTGTGCCGGGCCATGGGCTTTGACGAGATCATCACCTACTCCTTCATCTCTCCCACCTGCTATGACAAGATCCGCTGGGACGCCGACGATGCCCGCCGCCAGTCCTTCAAGATCCTCAACCCCCTGGGCGAGGATACCTCCATCATGCGTACCACCGTACTGCCCTCCATGCTGGAGATCCTGACCCGGAACTACAACTACCGCAACCAGAACGTGCGCCTCTATGAGGTGGGCCGTATCTACCTGCCCGGCGGCGAGGACGGCCTGGCCGTGGAGAACAAGGTGCTGTCCATGGGCGCCTATGGCAGCGATATGGACTTCTACGCCCTCAAGGGCTGTGTGGAGGCCATTCTCAAGGATCTGCGGGCCGAGGATGTCCACTTCGAGGTCCCCAGCGAGACCAATCCCTCCTATCACCCCGGCCGGGTGGCCGATGTGTACGCCGGTGACCAGCGCATCGGTGTGCTGGGCCAGGTCCATCCCCTGGTGGCTCAGAACTACGGCGTGGACGCCCAGTTCTACTGCGCCGAGCTGGAACTGAACGCGCTCATGGCCGCCAAGGGCGCCGATCCCGAGTATGTGTCTCTGCCCAAGTTCCCCAACCTCACCCGCGACATCGCCGTGGTGTGCGACGAGGCGGTAACCGTGGGCGCTCTGGAGGCCTGCATCCGCAAGGGAGCCAAGGGCCTGCTGAAGGAGTGCAAGCTCTTCGACATCTACCGCGGCAAGGGCGTGGACGAAGGCAAGAAGTCTGTGGCCTTCAACCTGGTCCTCCGGGCCGACGACCGTTCCCTCACCAGCGAGGAGGCCGACGAGGATGTGAAGAGCATCCTGGCCGCTCTGGAGAAGGAACTGGGCGCCGTACTGCGCTAACTTCCCCAAAATGTGAAAAGTCCCCCCGGCAGTGCCGGGGGACTTTTTATGTTGAGAGGTTTGCCGCATTTTTGCCCAGGAACAGCACAACCCCCCGGCCATCCATCGTGACCGGGGGGCTACTTTTCGACCTGGGGTTCAATCACTTGGTCTACCTCTACTTTCTACAGATTTGCCACGCATTGGGAAGGACTCGGTTTTGGGATTCGCCTGGATCACTGTCTCCTGCAACGTACTACCCTGATTTCCGTCTTCAGCGAACTTCGCATCTGAGGTTTCCGGGTCTCCTCGCTTCAATGAGTTTGTTGGGAACACGTGTTGCCTAAAACGAACCGTTCCTTTTCCTTCTGCGTTGAGGCTTTGATGATTTGGACTTTACTAGCCCATCGGGTTCACCTCTTTCTTTCTGGCTTTAGTATACTATTGGGTCTGCCGTTTGTCAAGTCTTTTTTATTTGTTTTTCACAATTTCTCATCTTTTCTCTTATTGGCTTCCAGTATATTTACACATACCAGGATCCATCCCACTTACCCGAAATTCAGGATTGACACCTGCATTGACCTGTGGTATAAATTGTATGTTCGTTTTTGAACGCCTGTGCGAATGCACGTCCTGACCATCCTTTCACAAGGATCAAGGCTACACGGACGGCCGGGTCAAATGCCGAAAACCCGTCGAAGAGCCGGGGACCGTACCGCGGGTACGGACTGGCAACTTTGTTGCCTTATTGATTGAGCGGAAAGGCTCAAGTTTTATAAGTTGGTTACTTCATAACCGATGCGTAGATACGCACATCAACTTGTGAACGGTCAATAAGAGTGATGAATCGGACTGCACGGTACGGGCCCCCGTAACAGGCGAACTATAACTCTCTTTGTGTTCCAGCCATGGTGTGTATCTGCGCCATGGCTTTTTTGCTGCCTTTCCGCTCCACACGTTTGGAGGAGAGAAAAAAAGATGAGGAAACGCCTGATTGCCGCAACCGCCGCAGCAGCTCTGCTGCTGTCCCTGACCGCCTGCTCCCAACCGGATGAGCAGCCGGAGCCCTCTGCCGGACAGGATACCCAGGCCCTGGTATCCGCCTATCTGGAACAGGTAGACCAGGAATACGCCTACCAGATCGCCGAGACCCTGGCCTACGATCCCGCCTATCTGTCCAACGAACTGGGCTGGCGCACCGCCGGTTCCGATGCCGAGCACGCTGCCGCCGACTACATTGCCGCCGAGATGGAGTCCATCGGCCTGACGGTGGAGAAGGTGCCTGTCACCGTGGATAAGTGGCAGTTCAACGACGCCTCTCTCACCATCGCCGACACCGACATCCAGATCATGCCCGCCTCCTACGCCACCAACGGCACGGACGCTGACGGCATTACCGCCCAGCTGGTGGATGTGGGCACCGGTACCGCCGCCGAGTACGAGGGGGTGGACGTGGAAGGCAAGATCGCTCTGGTGGGCGTGGACCAGTGGAATGTGGCCTGGATCGACCAGTATATGAATGAGGCCGCTCTCCACGGCGCCAGCGCCATCGTCACCTACGATGTGGGCGGCTACGCCACCTATTCCGACGACATGATCAATATGCAGGACGTTTGCTCCAAGGATGTGATCCCCTGCGTCAGCATCAGCAAGAACCAGTATCTCCAGCTGGCGGAGGCTCTGGCCGCGGGACACGACACCGCTACCCTGATGGTGGACAACGTCATGGAGCCGGAGCAGGGAACCAGCTACAATGTGGTGGGCACCCTGAAGGGCCGCAGCTCTGAGCAGCAGATCCTGGTGGCCGGCCACTATGACGTCTACTTCAACGGCTTCCAGGACGACAGCTGCGCCATCGGCCTGGTGCTGGCCATGGCCAAAGCCATGGTGGATTCCGGTTACCAGCCGGAAAACGACATCCGCTTCATCGCCCACGCCTCCGAGGAGTGGGGCGCCTCAGGCACCCAGTTTGACTGGACCACCGGCGCCTGGGAAATGATCAACACCGCCCATCCCGAGTGGGCCGGCAAGACCATCGCCCTGCTGAACTTTGAGCTGCCCGCCTTCTACGACGGCATGGAGGAGGGACAGATCAGCTGCGTCCCCGAGTTTTCCACATTGACCCAGTCCTTTGTGGAAGAATCCGGTCTTTTGACCCAGCCTGTTAACAACGTGTACCCCGGCGGCATCAGCGGCCAGTCAGTGGATACCAACACCATGGAGGACGGGGTCTCCTATCGGGCCTCCGGCGTCCCTTACTTCATCAACATTCCCGGCACCCAGGATGGCGAGGAGGGTTGGATTCAGCAGCGCTACCACACCGCCGCCGACGACCGGGATACCTACAGCGCCGACGTGATGCACACCAATCTGAACACCTTCGGTACGCTGGCCATCTACCTGGATCAGACACCCGCCCTGGAGCTGGACCTGACCGCCACCTGCGACGATCTGGCGGAGGCTCTGGATGCCGATCTGGTGGCCGCCGCCGGCGGCGACGGCGAGGCCTACACCACCGCCCTGGAGGCGCTGCGGACAGCCGCCGACGAGTGGAATCAGGAAATCGCCGCTGTCAACAGCCGCTATCAGCAGGCTCTGTCCGAAGGAGCCAGCCAGGAGGACCTGGACGCCATCCGGGCCGAAGGCCGGGCACTGAATGCCAAGACCCTGGAGGCCTTCCGGTTTATCCAGGACCACTTCATCGGCATCGCCTCCACCTCCACCATTCTCATCAAGCATCAGGCCTATCAGGAGAATATCGCTCTGATCTCCGGCGTGGTCGACGCCCTGGAGCAGGGAGTCCTGGGCAATGAGGAGGGTACCGGCGCGCTGGATCTGGCCTGGATGATCAACGGCGGCACCGAGTACGGCTACTATAATTTCAGCCTGGAGACCAACGCCCGGTCCAAGGAGGCTCTGCTGGAGGACTCCAACCCGGGCAACCTGTTCTGGGGTACCGGCAAGGGCTCCATCCTGGCGGAGACCTATCCCGCCACCATGTCTCTGCTGGCCAAGAGCATGGAGGAGGCCCCCTCCTTTGATGAGGAGATCGCCCTCTACAACGATGCTCTGACCCAGCAGCAGCAGCTTTTGGCCCAGCAGGTGGCTGAGGAGACGGCCGCCATGGGCGAGCTGACCCAGCTGCTTCAGGCTTAACTCCATGAGAAAACGCGGAGCACGGCAAAGCCGTGCTCCGCGTTTTCTGTTTATAGCAATCAGGCACCCATCAACACCAGGATAACACCATAGATTACACTGGCCACCAGGCCATAGACAATGACCGGCCCGGCGATGATAAACATCCGGGCGCCTACCCCCAGCACCAGTCCCTCGCTTTTGAACTCCAGAGCGGGAGAGGCCACCGCATTGGCAAAGCCGGTGATGGGTACCAGAGTACCCGCTCCAGCGTGCTGGGCCAGCTTATCAAACCACCCCAGGGCGGTGAAAAAGGCGGAAAGGAAAATCAGCGTGACGGACACCGCTGTCCCTGCGTCGGTCTTATCCAATCCCCAGCTCTGGTACAGGTCGCTCAGCCCCTGTCCCAGGGTGCAGATCAAACCGCCCACCAGAAAGGCCCAGATCAGATCCTTCCACAGGGGAGAGGGCTTGGCCATCTCAGCCACATAGCGGCTGTACTCCTCGTTGGTCATGTCCATGGTACGCGCCTCCTTTTCCTCCATTATGTCCGCCAGCCACGGGAATATGTACAATGGAATATTTTTTTCTTGACTTTCCACCCGGTGGAGGGTATACCTTTTTGCGTCGGAGGTGAGCGGCATGAAGATCAACGAGGTGGAGCAGCTGGTGGGCATCACCAAGCGCAACATCCGCTTCTATGAAAAAGAGGGGCTGCTGAACCCCGGACGCAATGCGGACAACGGCTATCGGGATTATACCGACGCCGACGTGGAGGCCCTGCGTAAGATCAAGCTGCTGCGGAAGCTGGACGTGCCCATGGAAGAGATCCGAAAAATGCAGCAGGGCATCCTGACCCTGGACGACGGACTGCGGCGGCACATCATTCAGTTGGAACGGGAGCAGGCCAACCTGGCCACCATCCGGACCCTGTGCCAGACATTGGCCGACGCCGGCCAGCAGCTGGCCGACCTGGACGCGGACCGGTGGCTGTCGGAAATGGACCGTATGGAAGGAGAGGGGACCCGCTTTGTGAACATCCATAAGAAAGATACTGTGTCCCACTACATCCCGCCGGTGGTATGCGCCCTCCTTTTCGTGGTCCTGATGGGGGGCGTCATGGCTCTGCTGGTGTGGGCTGCCGTGGCCTTCCCCACCGACGCGCCCCCGCTGCCGGTAGTGGTGGTACTCACCCTCATCCCGGCTGTGTTCATCGTCGGGGTCCTGCTGGCCCTCATCCAGCGCATCAAACAGATCCAAGGAGGAGAAGAAAATGCTGCTTCTAAATATTGAGTACATCCCCGGCAAAGAGATCCAGGCCCTGGGTATCGCCAAGGGCAGCGTGGTCCAGTCCAAGCACTTCGGCAAGGACTTTATGGCCGGTATGAAGACCCTGGTGGGCGGCGAGATCGAGAGCTATACCAAAATGCTCACCGAGGCCCGTCAGATCGCCACCAAGCGCATGGTGGATGATGCCGAGGCCATGGGGGCCGACGCCGTGGTGGGCGTACGCTATACCTCCGCCTCCATCATGCAGGGCGCGGCTGAGATCACCGCCTACGGCACCGCCGTCAAAATCGTGGAGGGATAACCATGCTGCACATCGAACACTTTTCCAAGAGCTATCCCGGTCACAAGCGGGCGGTGGATGACCTGAGCCTCCATGTGGCTCCCGGTGAGATCTTCGGGTTCATTGGCCACAACGGCGCGGGTAAGACTACCACCCTCCGGGCGGTGGCCGGCGTCATGGACTTTACAGAGGGCACCATCACCATTGACGGGCACAACGTCCGCACCGACGCCCTGGCTGCCAAGAAGGTCACCGCCTTCCTGCCCGACAACCCCGACCTCTATGAATTTCTCACCGGCATCCAGTTTCTCAATTTCATCGCCGATCTATACGAAATCTCCGGGGATACCCGTCAGAATCTTATCGCCAGGTACGGCGACGCTTTTCAGCTCACCGGCCATCTGGGCAGCCCCATCGGCAGCTACTCCCACGGCATGAAGCAGAAGCTGGCCCTCATCTCCGCCCTCATCCGCCAGCCCAAGCTGCTCATTTTGGACGAGCCCTTCGTAGGCCTGGACCCGTCGGCGGCCCACCTGCTCAAACAGTTCTGGGCGGAGCTGTGCGCCGCCGGCAGCGCGGTATTCTTCTCCACCCATGTGCTGGAGGTGGCCGAAAAGCTGTGCCACCGAGTGGCTATCATCAAGCAGGGCAAGCTGATCCGCATGGGCAATACCGCTGAACTTGTGGGAGACTCCACCCTGGAGGACGTATTCCTGGAACTGGAGGGAGACGGGCATGGCTAAATTTCTCGCCCTGCTGAAGCTGAATTTCCGCTCCCTGCTCTCCGCCATGCGGGTGGGCCGGAAGAAGCGCTCCTTCTCCGGCATGGGCGCCCTGGCCCTGCTGGCCGGACTGTCGCTCTATGTCTCCGGGGTATACAGCGCCATGCTGGCCGGGCAGCTGGCGGCGGTGGGGGCCCTGCCCCTGCTGCTGGTGCTCATGTCCCTGGTGGCGGTCCTGCTGGGTTTCTTTTTCTCCCTCTTTGCAGCCCAGGGCGTGGTATTTGGTGCTAAGGACAACGACCTGATGCTCTCCCTGCCCATTTCCCCTTTCCAACTGATGCTCTCCCGCACGCTGGCGCTCTACCTGGAGAATCTGGTCTCCACCGTCTTTGTTTTGCTGCCCGCCGGAGTCATCTACCTGTGGTACGGCGGCCCTGGCGGCTGGACCGTCCTTCCGCTGCTGCTGGTCTCCGCTTTCTTCCTCAATCTGCTGCCCACCCTGTTGACCCTCATCGTGGGCTTCGTGCTGGCATGGTTGTCCGGCCGGTTCCCCAGAAAAGCCCTGGCCTCCTCCCTGTTCCAGCTGCTCCTGCTGGGTCTTATCCTGGTGGGCTCCTTCTGGCTGAGCAGTTCCATGGGTAATGTGCAAACCTCCGTCCCCACCATTCTGGCCTTCTTCCAGGGCTGGGGCCGCCCCTTCCTGCTGCTGGCAGAGGGGGTGAGCGGCGGAAATCTGCTCCAGCTGGCAGCGCTGTGGGCCCTGTGCCTGATCCCCTTCCTGGTGGTAGTGTGGCTGTTGGCCTGGCAGTATAAGGCCATCATCACCCGGCTGTCCACCCACCGGACCCGCTCGGATTACAAGCTGGGCAGGCTGTCCTCCTCCAGCCAGCGGGGCGCCCTGCTGCGGAAGGAGGCCCGCCGGTGGTTCGGCACCCCCAGCTATGTGTTCAACACCGGCATCGGCCTGCTCCTGCTGCCCGGCGCCGGGGTAGCCGCTCTCATCTACCGGGAATCCATCGCACAATTTTTGGAGATGGCCGACGGTCTGGCTCTGGCTCCGCTGCTGCTGGCAGGCGTTACGTTCTGCCTGTCCACCGTAGCCATCACCGGCTCCTCCATCAGCCTGGAGGGCAAACAGCTCTGGCTGCTCCAGTGCGCCCCCGTTCCGGTGACCACCATTCTGGGCATGAAGGTGGCCTTCCAGCTGCTGGTCATCCTGCCCTGTCTGGCAGTGGGGTGGCTCATGCTCTGTCTGGCCTTTGCCCTAACTCCGGCGGAGTGGGTACTCCTGCTGGTTGACGGATTACTCTTTGCCCTGATGTGCGCCCCCTTCGGGCTGTGGATCAACCTCCACTTTCCCAAGCTGGACGCGGTCAACGACGCCGTGGTGGTCAAGCAGTCGGCCTCCGCCATGCTGTCCACCTTCCTGCCCATGGTTCTGGTCCTGCTCTTTTTCCTGCTGTGGTTCTTTCTTCTGGAGCCTCTGGGCAGCGTGGGTTTGCTGCTGGTATACGCCGTTATTCTGGCCGCTGCGGCTGTCCTCTCCTTCCTTGCACTTGTGCGCCAGGGGCCCGCATTGTTCCGCAGTCTGGAGGAAAAATGACAAATTGCTACAAAGTGGGGACGGGCCTTGCGCCCGCCCCCGCTTTGCTCTAAAATGGGGTTACATAATATTACGGGAGGCGTACTATGAAACTTCGCTTTCGCCTGCCGGCCGTCGGGCTGGCCGCAAGCCTTTTGCTGACAACCGCTGCCCAGGCGCTCAATCCCTCGCAGGCTCTGACGCTGCTGAACTGGTACTACCTGGACCCTCTTCCCGACCAGGTATTTGAGCAAACGGATATGAACGGGATTATCCAGGCCCTCGGAGATCCCTACACCGAATATTTTACCGCCGAAGAGTACGCCGCCTTTCACGCCTCTCTCTCCGACTCTGAGCTGGTAGGCGCCGGCGTTTCCATTCAGCTGGCTGACGATGGTCTGCTGGTAACCCGCGTGATCCCCGGCTCCGCCGCAGAGGCGGGTGGTCTGCTGGCAGGAGACGTAATTACCGCCATCGATGGCCAGTCTTGTATGAAAATCAGCCTGGAGCAGGCCTCCGCTCTGCTGGGCGGCGAGGTGGGGACCTCCTTCCAGCTGACTTATCTGCGGGACGGCCAGGCCCACACCGTCACCCTGACCCGCTGCGCCTTTGTGGTGCCCACCGCCTATACTGAACTTTGGGAGGACCACATCGGCTATGTGGCCTGCGACGCCTTTGGTCCTGAAACCGCCGGTCATGTGCAGGAAGGTTTGGAAACCTATGGAAGTCAGGCCGACCACTGGATCATGGACCTGCGCAACAATGGCGGCGGAGAAGTGACCGCCGCCCTCAACACCATCAGCTATTTTGCTGGTCCCAACGATCAGCTGGTTTATATGCGGGCCAGCGACGGCTCCATCAACGCCCAGGGCAGTCAGAGCGCCCAGATCACCGATGAACCGCTCATCGTCCTGACCAACTTCTATTCGGCCAGCGCCTCCGAGCTGTTTGCCGCCGCCATTCGGGACACTGGCTCCGGCCTGCTGGTGGGAGACCGCACCTACGGAAAAGGAGTCGCTCAGATCCTGTTGGACAGCACCCTCTTTCCTGCCTTTTTCTCCGAGGGCGATGCTCTGAAAATGACCGCCTATCGCTTTTTCGGGCCTGCTGGTACCAGCAACGACACCATCGGCGTCATGCCGCACCTGCTGCTGAATCCGTCCCTGGCGGACGAGGCCGCCGTGCTTCTCTCCAGTCCCGAGCCCCAGGGAGACACCTCCGGTACGGCGCGCATTGATCTGAACGGTGCCTGGTACATCGATTTGGAACAAGCCTGCTCCACCTCCTACCAGGCTGCCTTTACCGCGCTGCTGGAGGCTCTGCCCGACGGAGTCCTGCTGCGGACAGGCACCGGTGATGGCTGGGAGGCCACCACCGCCGCCGATCTGGCCGCCGCCTGCGGCCTCAGTGGCTATCATCATCGGGGGTTCTCCGACACCGATCAGTCCCCCTATGCCGATGAAATCGGCCTGCTGGCCACCTACGGCGTGGTACTGGGCGCGGGAGACGGCACCTATCGTCCAGCGGAAGCTCTGACCCGGGGACAACTCTGTACCCTGCTGGCCCAGGCCCTGAACTGCAAGGTTCCTACCGGGGAGAGTGCCTTTACCGACGTGTCCATGGACGACTGGTACGGTCCCTCCGTCAATGCCCTGGCCTCCATGGGACTGGTAAACGGCGTAGGCGGCGGTCGCTTCGCCCCCAACGATCCGGTGAGCCACGAGCAGTTTATCACCATTCTGTCCCGCCTGGGCAGGAAACTTGATCTGGATCTGATCCAGACCTGGCAGAATCGTCCGGAGGCGGCGTTCGCCGAGTATCAGAACTATTCCTCCTGGTCCTGGGAGTCGGTATGGCTGCTGGCACAGGATGAGGACGGCCTGCTTTGGGCCGCCCCCAGTGAGATCGATCCCGCCGGAGTCACCACCCGGGAGGAGGCTGCCGCCCTGACCTGCACTCTGCTGTGCAAGCTGAATCTGCTTCCCTCCCTGATCTGAGCCAAAGCGCCCTTCGCTGTGCGAAGGGCGCTTTTCCGGCTTTCTTCACAGAAACTTTATCATTTCCACCCTCCTTTCTCCCTGTTTCCGCATGGACTTTTCTCTTCCGCTATGGTAGAATGGTGTGAAATTATGGACTTGATCCAATCGGAGGCAATTCATTTTGAGGACAGATGTTTTGGGCGTCGGCTTCGACGACCTGACGTTGGATGAGGCGGTACAGACTGGCTCCGGGCTGGTGGAGGCGGAAGGTTTTCACTATGCTGTGACCCCCAACCCGGAATTTATTCTGGCCGCCCGGAAAAACCCCGAATTCAAGCAGGCCCTGCTGGGGGCTGACCTGGTGCTGGCCGACGGCATCGGTGTGATCTACTCCGCCAAGATTCTGGGCCGTCCCCTGAAAAGCAAAGTGCCGGGCATCGATTTTGCCCAGCGACTGGTGGCATGGATGGCGGAACACGGAAAGCGGCTCTTTCTGCTGGGCGCCAAACCCGGCGTGGCCGAGCTGGCCGCTGCCAACCTGAAGAGTACCTATCCCGGACTTATTGTCTGCGGTACCCACGACGGCTACTTCAAGGAGGACGGTCCGGTGGTGGAGGAAATCCGCGCCGCCGCCGCAGATGTGGTCTTTGTCTGTCTGGGCGCGCCCAAGCAGGAGTTCTGGATGGTACAGAACGGTCCCGCCACCGGCGCGCACCTGATGATCGGCCTGGGCGGTTCCCTGGACGTCTTTGCCGGCGTGGTGGAGCGGGCCCCCAAGGCCTTTCAAAAGCTGGGGCTGGAATGGCTCCACCGGCTCATCAAGGAACCTAAGCGCATCGGACGCATGGCCAAGCTCCCCCTGGTGCTGTGGTATGCCGTAGGCGCCCGGGTCAGGAGGCGCTGATATGGCAGGAAAGCTGATCGTATTTGAGGGAACCGATGGCTCCGGCAAGTCCACCCAGTTCAAGCTGCTGTGTCAGCGGCTGGAGCAGGAGGATATCTCCTTCCGCCGTCTGGTCTTTCCCCAGTATCAGGAGCCCTCTTCCGCCCTGCTGCGGATGTATCTGGGCGGTGAGTTTGGCTCCCATCCCTCTGACGTAAATCCCTATGCCGCCTCCACCTTCTACGCGGTGGATCGGTACGCATCCTGGAAGAAAGTGTGGGGAGACTACTACCGGAACGGCGGGCTGGTACTCTCTGACCGGTATACCACCTCCAACGCCGTCCACCAGGCCAGCAAGCTGCCCGAAGACCAGTGGGAGGAGTTCTTTCATTGGCTCTTCGACTTTGAATGCTCCAAGCTGGGCCTGCCCTTCCCCGACCAGGTAATCTATCTGGATATGCCCACAGAACGGGCCGTGGAGCTGCTGCGCAGCCGGGAGGCGGCCACCCATACCAAAGGCGATATTCACGAAGTAGATACCGATTATCTGGCCCTGTGCCGCCGCACCGCTCTGCGGGCAGCTGACTGCCTGGGCTGGCACAAGGTCCCCTGCGTGGACCAGACAGGACGTCTGCGCTCCACGGAAGAAATCCACCAAGACATCTGGGCTATGGTGGCCCAAATCATAAAATGAGGTGCTGTTGAATGGTAGCTATTTTACTGGGTAACGGGTTTGAAGAGAGCGAAGCTCTGGTCCCCGCCGACCTGCTGCGCCGGGCCGGCGTCAAGGTAACCCTGGTGGGCCTGGACGGACTTCAGGTCACCGGCAGCCACGGGATCACTGTCACGGCGGACACCACCCTGGACCAACTGGAGCCCGACCAGCTGCGGATGCTTATGCTCCCCGGTGGACTGGGCGGCGTGGAGGCCATCAGCGGCGATATGCGGGCTCAGGCTCTCATCCAGCGCTGCTATGATCACGGCTGCTGGCTGGCCGCCATCTGTGCTGCTCCCACCATTCTGGCCAACCTGGGGATGCTGGACCGCCGCAACGCGGTGTGTTACCCCGGTATGGAGGATCTGATGGGTTCCGCTGTAGTGCAGAAGGGTTCCTCCGTCGTGGTGGATGGCCACATCGTCACCGGCGAGGCCGCCGGTTCCGCCTTCCCCTTCGGCCTGAAGCTGGTAGAGATTCTGAAGGGGCCTGCCGCTGCTGCCCAGGTAAAGGATGCCGTCCACTATCACGGCTGAGAAGGCCCGCCTGCGCCGTCAGGCGCTGGACTGGCTGACCACTCTGTCTTGTGAGGCCCGGACCGCTGGCGATGAAACGCTGTTTCACCGCTTTCTGACACTGCCGCAGGTAGAGTCCGCCCGGACCATCCTGCTCTACCACGGCATGGACACCGAGCCGGACACCGTCCGGCTGCTGCCGCCTCTGTGGGACACGGGCAAGCGGGTGTGTCTGCCCAGGTGCCTGCCGGGGAACCAAATGGAGGCCAGGCTCGTCCAAAGAGATAGTACCCTCATCCGCCATCCCTACGGAATGCTGGAGCCGGGCCTGGACTGTCCCCTCATCCCGCCGGACCAGATCGATCTGGTTCTGGTGCCCGGGCTGGCCTTTGACCGTTCCGGCGGCCGGCTTGGGCGGGGCGGCGGGTATTACGACCGCTGGCTGGCCGGATTTTCCGGCATCACCGCCGCGCTGTGCCGGGATGGACTGCTGATGGAGGCCATTCCCCGTCTCCCCCACGACCTGGGGGTGAATCTGGTGGTCACCGAGACCGGCCTGTACGGCCCGTCCGCACCGGGATAGGAGAAAAGCGGGGCCTGAGGCCCCGCTTCCCCGCGGTACGTACGGCTCAGCAGCAGCCGTCGTTGCAACCGCAGTTGTTATTGCAGCCGCAGCTGTTGCCGCAGCTGTTCCCGCCGCCGCAGCAGCAGCACAGCAGGATGATGATCAGGATGATCCACAGGCAGCTGTTGCCGCCAAAACCGTTATTGCCGAAACACATTGTCGTCTCACCTCACTTGCTTTAACTGACCTATTCTATGCGGAGGGAGCAATCGTGGTTCCGGCAGGCCACTGTTTTTCATTCGGTTAGGAGTTGAACCTATGTCTCAGGAAGATTATCACAACGAGGGCCGTCAGGAGACCTCTTCCCATGCCAACCATGGCGGAAAACGTCTGGCGCCTTCCAGCCGCTCGTCCGGCCGTGCCCCCTCCGCCCCGGAGGGGCAGCAACGGTCCCGGCCCCGCAAGAAGCGCAAGCGTCTGGGCTCATGGGGTATTTTGATCTATGTGGTATGCGTACTGGGCGCCTCCGTTCTGCTGGCAGGGGTCAGCTGGATGTGGGCCAACGACATCCTCGCCCTGAACAAAGCCCCCCTCACCGCCGTGGTGGAGATTAAGGAGGGCGACACGGTGGATCAGGTGGCCGACAAGCTGAAGGATGCCGGCCTGATCGAATACAAGTTTGTCTTTAAACTTTTCTGCAGCTTCACCCACGTCTCAGGTCAGGCTGGAGATGACGACGCCAAGATCACCCCGGGCAGCTACGAGCTGAATACCGACATGGACTATCGCGCCCTCATCAGCAGCATGGGTTCCAGTTCCGCCAACCGGCTCACCACCACGGTGACCATCCCGGAGGGCACCACCGAGGCCCAGATCTTTGAGATGCTGGAGAAGGCCGGCGTGGCCACGGTGGAAGATCTGGAGGAGACCGCCGCCAATTACGACTTCAAGTTCTCCTTCCTCCAGGGCGTGCTGCCCCTGGGCGACGCCAAGCGTCTGGAGGGCTACCTCTTCCCCGACACCTATGAGTTCTATATGGGCGAGGACCCGGTGAGCGTGCTCAACAAGATGATCCTTCGTTTTGACCAGATCTTCACCGACGAGATGCGCCAGACCATGACGGACAAGGGCATGAGCGTAAACGACGCCGTCATCATTGCCTCCATGATCGAGAAGGAAACTGACGGCACCGACCAGGGCAAGATCTCCTCGGTGATCTACAACCGTCTCAACAACCCCACCAGCGAGACGGCGGGCTATCTGAACATCGACGCCACCATCCTGTATGTCACCGGAGGCACCCAAGTAAACACGCAGGCGGACACCCCCTATAACACTTATACCCACAAGGGACTCCCCCCCACCGCCATCTCCTGTCCCGGTGTGGACGCCCTGAAGGCGGCGGTGAACCCCGACTCTACCAATTACTACTACTATGCGCTGGGCGACGACGGGGTACACCACTTCTTCCGCTCCAGCAGTGAGCACCAATCTTTCCTCAATAGCCAGGAGCTGTACAAGAATGACTAAACAAATCGAACTGCTCTCCCCCGCCGGGGACATGGAACGACTGAAAATGTCCCTGGCCTACGGGGCGGACGCGGTCTATCTGGCGGGCAATGATTTTGGTATGCGTGCCTTTGCCGGCAACTTCACCGAGGAGGAAATGCGCCAGGCGGTGGAACTGTGCCACAGCAAGGGCGTGTCCATCCATGTGACCTGCAACACCATGCCTCGCAACAACGAGGTGGCCCGGCTGCCTCAGTGGCTGGAATACCTCCAGTCTCTGGGGGTGGACGCCGCCATCGTGGCTGACGTGGGGGTGCTCTCTCTGCTGAAAAAGCACGCCCCCAAGGTTAAGGCCCACATCTCCACCCAGGCCAGCATCTCCAACTATCAGGCTGCCCGTGCCTGGTACGATCTGGGCGCCAGCCGGGTGATTCTGGCCCGGGAATTGTCTCTGGACGAGATCCGGGAGATCCGGACCAAGGCCCCCAAGGAGCTGGAGATCGAAGCTTTTGTCCACGGCGCCATGTGCGTCAGCTACTCCGGCCGCTGCCTGCTGAGCAACTATATGACTGGCCGGGACGCCAACCGGGGCGCCTGCGCCCAGCCCTGCCGCTACAAGTACGCTTTGATGGAGGAAAAGCGTCCCGGGGAATACTTCCCCATCGGCGAAGATGAGGGCGGCGCCTTCATTATGAACTCCCGGGATATGTGCATGATCGACCACATTCCGGAACTGATGGAGGCGGGCCTCACCTCTCTCAAAGTCGAGGGCCGTGCCAAGAGTGCCTACTACGCCGCCGTAGTCACTGCCGCCTACCGTCACGCCATCGACGCAGCGGCCGCCGGTCAGCCCATGGACCCGGTGTGGCGGGAAGAGGTGGACAAAGTGAGCCACCGTCCCTACTCCACCGGCTTCTACTTCGGCCAGCCAAGCCAGTACACCGGCGACGCCCGGTATGTCCGGGAGTGGCAGGTGGTGGCCATCGTCACCGCCTGCGATTCCGAGGGCAACGCCACCCTGTCCCTGCGCAACAAGTTTGCCGTGGGGGACGAGCTGGAGCTGGTGGGTCCCGATGTGGCCGCCACCCCCTTTACTGCCGGTGCCATGGAGGATGAAAACGGCTGGCCCCTCACCGAGCCCCGTACCCCCCAGATGGTATTCCGCATGAAGCTGCCCCGTCCGGTACCCCCCCTGTCCATTCTCCGGGCCTGCCGGGAAAATTCCTGATATGCAAAAGTCCAGGCGAACTTCGCCTGGACTTTTTTTGTGACCTGGAGGCCTGCCCAGTCCGGTCTTCACGCAATCTCTCCGAATCCGCGGCCAGCACAGTTGAACTGCACTCTGACAGCGGAGCTGCTGCGTCAATTCGCAGCAGCCCCGCTGTCCTCCCAAAGTTTTCAGTTTTTCACACCGGAGCCCCCGCAGCCGATGCACAGCCGCCGGCCGGTTCCGCCGCAGTAAGTGCAGCTCTGGGGAGTCTCCATCCCCATGATGGAGATAGACTGTCCCTGACCGGTGCCTCTGCAATAGGGACAGGTCACCATTCCGTCGCCGTTGCAGACGGCGCAGGGCTCGGAACCAGCAGTGGAGCCACCGCTGCCGGTGCTGCTGCCGCCCGAGGCGCTGGTGCCGTTGTTCCATATCTCCTTGACGTTGTTTCCATTACTATCCATGATATAAATGGAGGTAGCCCCCCAATTATTAGACCCATAATTGAATCCGTTCTCGTTCTCTACAAAAACCACCTTGGAGTCGTTATTGGCCAAGCGTCTGCACTGGTAGTGGCCCTGATAGAGCACCTCCTGGAGGTCGGTGCTGCGGTTGACCCGCACCACCTTGGTCTGGCTGTGGGTATAGCGCCAGTCTGCCGTCCAGGTGTAGTCGTTGGCATCCAGATAGTTATTCTTGGCGGCGTTGTAGCTGCTCTCGCTGACGGTCTGGCGGGCGCCGGTGGAGGCATTGTGGAAGTAATAGGTCTTTACATCGCCATCCTTGACATAGAAGTAGATGCCGGAGCCGTCTGCGGCACAGAAAATCTCACGCCCCACATCGTCATACTTATACAAGGTCCGACTGGCACTGGTAGCCGGATCGGCCTCAATAATGGAGTGGGACCAGCCGGAATCGGAGTCGAAGTAATCATTGAGATAGATTTTCCCATTGGCGGCAGTCATGGTAATATAACTGGAAAAATCATCGTTTTGGTAGAGCAGTTTGCTGCTTCCAGTGTTCAGGTCCACAACGTATACCGATGCGGCCAGAATACTGCTGTACTTCCCTGAGGGATCAGTATAGTGATCTGCAACACGAACCAACAGGTAGTCACGGTAAATCATCATCTCTTCGATCTCCAGCTCCCCGTTCTGGTTAAACACCATCGTCCGGGAACCGGTACTGGGGTCTATACAGAAGATGGTCTGATTGCTGTGGTTTCCGTAGTAGTAAACCTTACCGTTGTAAGGAATGATTTCAGAAGGATAGACCTCAGAATCGTAGGAGGTAACAGAGACACCGTCATACCGGTAGAGCATTTGCCGCCAGCCAAAGGAGAAATAGACAATGTCCCCATCAAACACCGCCCTGCACGGAACCTCCTTATAGCTGGTATCAGAATACACCCTGTTTTCATCCGTCGCGTTTTCATCCGCCGCCGTCTGGCCGCCAGAGGTGATGACTACCCGGTTGTTGGCGCCATCCCACTGCACATTGCAGTCCAGGGACTCAGACACCGCCCGGACAGGTACTAGAGTCCGGCCATTGAGGGCGATGGGAGCTACGTCCAGTTCGAAGTACTGAGCCTCACCGTCGCCTATCTGCTTTGCCAGCACATTTTTCCCCAACTGCATGGCAATCAGGGTATCGCCCCTCTGGGCCGCCACTCCCTGGTATTCTGGTACCCACTCCACTGTAGCACCCAGCTTCTCGAAGATGGCTCGGAAGGGCACCAGCACACGCCCGTTCTGGGCAATGGGCGGCTGGTCGAAGGTCAGCTTCTCCCCGTCCACATATACGGCAATCTCGCCCCCCGCGGCCTGGGCCACCCCTCCGGCGGGTATAAAGACCGCCGTCAGCAGCAGAGCAGAAAGTAATAGAGATAAGAGTCTGCTTCTTTTCATAGAGTTCACTCCATTTCCATTTTATTTTTCATGGAAAGTATTATACCATAATCATCCTTGAATATCAACTATTTCCTGCACCTGCCACCAGTTTACTTCTTTACTGACCGCCGCCTCCGTTTGCCGGGAAAAAGGTTGACAACGGCGTAAAATGTGATAAAATAAGGCAGTTGAAGCGCGATGACGAAGCCAAGCAGACCACGCCGCGACGAGCGAGAGGGGACGGTGAGAGCCCTCCGCGACACGAGCCTGCGCGCCACTTCTGAGCGGCCCGGGAGGACCGGGACGATTCATCCCCGTTACCGGATGCAATGAGATGCGCTCTTTGGGCGCAGATCAGGGTGGTACCGTGGAGTGAACATTGCTCCGCCCCTGACATGGGGGCGGGGCTTATTTTTTTGCAGAGGAGATTGAATCATATGCCCAAGAAGTTCGGTCTGAACGAACTGCGCGAGATGTTCCTGTCCTTCTTTGAGACCAAGGGACACCTGCGCCTGCCCAGCTTTTCCCTGATTCCCCAGAACGACGCCTCCCTGCTGCTCATCAACAGCGGCATGGCGCCCATGAAGCCCTTCTTCACCGGCGAGCAGGAGCCCCCCCGCCACCGTGTGACCACCTGCCAGAAGTGCATCCGCACCGGCGACATTGAGAACATCGGTCACACCGCCCGTCACGGCACCTACTTCGAGATGCTGGGCAACTTCTCCTTCGGTGATTACTTCAAGAAGGAGGCCATTCACTGGGCCTGGGAGTTCCTGACCTCCCCCGAGTGGGTGGGCCTGGACCCCAACCGCCTCTACCCCTCTGTGTTCGCCGGCAATGAGACCACCCCCGCCGACGACGAGGCTTTCCGCATCTGGAACGAGGAGATCGGCATCCCCGCCGACCGCATCTTCAAGTTCGGCAAGGAGGATAACTTCTGGGAGCACGGCTCCGGTCCCTGCGGCCCCTGCTCCGAGATCTACTACGACCGGGGCGAGCAGTGGGGCTGCGGCAAGCCCGGCTGCACCGTGGGCTGCGACTGCGACCGCTATATTGAGGTGTGGAACGTAGTGTTCTCCCAGTTCGACAACGACGGCGAGAACCACTACACCGAGCTCAAGCAGAAGAACATCGACACCGGCATGGGCCTGGAGCGTCTGGCCTGCGTGTGCCAGGATGTGGCCTCCCTGTTTGACGTAGACACCGTCATGAACATCACCAACAAGGTGAGCGAGATCACCCACGCCCACTACGGCGAGACCGCCGCCAAGGACGTGTCTCTTCGCGTTATCACCGACCACATCCGCTCCGCCACCTTTATGATCTGCGACGGCGTGCTCCCCTCCAACGAGGGCCGGGGCTACGTCCTCCGCCGCCTGCTCCGCCGGGCCGCCCGCCACGGCAAGCTGCTGGGCGTCAACGATCCCTTCCTGTATGAGGTGTGCGACACCGTTATTCACGAGAACGAGGGCCACTACCCCGAGCTTCGGGAGCGCCAGGACTATATTACCAAGGTCATCCGCACTGAGGAGGAGAACTTCGCCCGCACCATCGATGGCGGCCTGAAGATCTTCAACGATATGCTGGAGGGCCACAAGGCCGGCGGCGAGACCGTGTTCTCCGGCGCTGACGCCTTCAAGCTGTACGACACCTACGGCTTCCCCATCGACCTGACCATCGAGATGGTGGAGGAGCAGGGCATGACCGTGGATCAGGCCGCCTTCCAGAAGCTGATGCAGGAGCAGAAGGAGCGCGCCCGTAAGGCCCGCGAGGCTCTGGGCGATCTGGGCTGGGCCGGAGTGGAATTTGGTAAGGACGTGCCAGAGACCGAATTCATGGGCTACGAAAACACCTCCATCACCGGTGCAAAGGTGGTGGCTTTAGTGGTGGAGAACGAGCAGGCCGAGGAGCTCATGCCCGGCGTGGAGGGCATCGTGGTGCTGGACAAGACCCCCTTCTACGCTGAGATGGGCGGCCAGGTGGCTGACCACGGCGTCATTGCCAAGAGCGGGGAGGACGGCTGTCTGTTCCAGGTCACCGATGTGCAGAAGAACAAGGGCGGCAAGTATATGCACTACGGCAAAGTGACCGAGGGGGTCCTGAAGCTGGGGGACACTGTCTCCGCCCAGATCGACGTGCCCCGGCGGAAGGCCATCATGCGCGCCCACTCTGCCACCCACCTGCTGGACAAGGCCCTGCGCACCGTGCTGGGAGACCACGTGCATCAGGCGGGCTCCCTGGTGGAGCCCGACCGGCTGCGTTTTGACTTCACCCACTTTTCCGCCATGACCGCCGAGGAGCTGGGCCAGGTCAGCGCCGTAGTCAACGAGGCGGTGCTGGAGGGCTATGACATCCACACCGATGTGATGCCCATTGAAGAGGCCAAGAAGCGGGGCGCCATCGCCCTCTTCGGTGAGAAGTACGGCGACACCGTCCGCGTGGTGGACATGGGCGAGGGCTACTCCGTGGAGTTCTGCGGCGGCACCCACCTGGACAACACCGCCAAGGTGGGCGTGTTCCACATCGAGAGCGAGTTCTCCGTGGCCTCCGGCGTCCGCCGTATTGAGGCCACCACCGGCGCTCAGTCCCTGAAGATTATGAACCAGAACCAGCAGAAGCTGTTTGAGGCTGCTGCCGTGCTCAAGGCCAAGCCCAGCGATCTGCGGGAGAAGGCCGAGCAGACCATCAGCGAACTGCGTGAGCTGCGCCACATGGTGGAGGGCTTCAAGGCTAAGGAGGCCATCAATCAGGCTGGCAACTTCCTGATGGGCGCCAAGGACGTGGGCGGCCTGAAGGTGCTCACCGTCACCCTCAACGACGCCGATGCCGACCGTCTGCGCAAGATGGGCGACTTCCTGCGGGATAAGGACTCCAGCATAGTAGCCGTTCTGTCCAGTGTGAAGGACGGCAAGATCACCTTCCTGTCCGTGTGCGGTAAGGATGCCGTGGCCAAGGGCATCAAGGCCGGCGACCTGGTGAAGCAGGTGTGCTGCTGCTGCGGCGGCAAGGGCGGCGGCAAGCCCGACAGCGCCATGGGCGGCGGCTCCGACGTCCTCAAGCTGGACGACGCTCTCGCCAAAGTGGACAACTTTGTGGCCGAGAAGCTGGGGCTGTAAATCACCATTCCAGTTGCCATAACGGGCGTCGTCCAGCCCCGCCGCAAGTGCGGCGTCCCAAGCGTTTTGCCAAAGGCAAAACCTTGATGCCGGGCGGATTCATTCCGCCCGAGCAGATGTAATAAATGGGGCCCCCACACGACATGGTCGTGCGGGGAACGACGCTCTGGCTAAGGTGGACGACTTTGTGGCCGAGAAGCTGGGGCTGTAAATCATCCCCACTTTGAAGTATTTTAGACACAGAAAGTAGGCACATTTTTCATGTTTCCCCAAGATCCCATGATTCTGCTCAGTTATGTCAACACTAAACTGCGGGACTTCTATCCCTCCCTGGACGCCCTGTGCGACGATCTCCAGGCGGATAAGGACGAGATCTCCCAGAAGCTGTCCATCCTGGATTGCCAGTACGATCCGGACCGGAACCAGTTTGTACGGATGTAATCTGCACAGAATCAATTTGGGCCCGCTGCATAGCGCAGCGGGCCCATTTTTCTGTTCTGATATTCAAAATTCCTTTTTGGCGTAGATCTCCTGTGCGATGAAGTAGGAGATCAGGTAGCCGCCAATAGCCAGCAATCCCAAGAGGACGGGCAGGGCGGTCAGCAGCCACGCCGGAGGCGTGGGCAGAGTGATCTGGTTCTTGGCCAGTCCCCCAAGCAGCACAGCGCCGCCAAAAATCACTACAAAGGTGATCATGCTGATCACTCTGGCCTTCTCCGCCCCATACTTGAGCAGGAAGGGCAGAATGATGGCGTCCAACACCAGAGTAAGCACGCCGCAGGACAGGGCAATGAGTACCAGATCATCCAGCGTTGTCTCGGTCAGTCCGGCCAAGGAAAGGCACACCATCAGACCCGCCGCCACCGCCACACTGACTACAATCACCAACAGGGTGAACACATATTTTCCGGCCACCACCCCCCGCCGTCCGGCGGGGGTGGCCACCGCGTACCGGTCCCAATGGGCGGCATCGTCCAGTGCCACCGAGGACACGGGAATGGTGAGACCGAATACGGCTACCAGAGCCCCCAAGATGGAGAAATCAAACACCCCGGTCACGCAGAAGCCTCCGTACACGACGAGAAAGAGCAGCAGCGTAGAGAGCTGCTTGCGCAAAGCCACAATATCCTTATAGATCAGCCCGGTCATTGGGCATCCCCCTTTCCGGTAAAGACCATGATATCCTCCAGGGTAGCGGGGTCCACCGTCAGGCCCGGATAGCGGCGGGCAAAGGCGTGCCGGTCCTTTACCAGGGCCTCACACCCGAACTGTCCCACCCGGCTGCCCGCCAGCAGGGACCGGTCTACCCGCTCCAGATCGGCGCGGCTGCACACCAGCTTGCCGTAGGAGTCCAGCAGTTCGTCCTTGGCGCCGGACAGAACCACCCGCCCCTTGTGGAGATAGGTTACATAGTCCGCAGCCTTCTCCAAGTCGCTGGTGATATGGCTGGAAATGAGGATAGAATGCTCCTCGTCCTGAATAAAGTTGAGAAATTCATCCAGGATCTCATCCCGCACCACCGGGTCCAGGCCGGAGGTGGCCTCGTCCAGAATAAGCAGCCTGGGCCTGGCTGCAAAGGCAGCCGCAATAGCCAATTTCATTTTCATGCCCCGGGAAAAGGTTTTCACTGTCTTTTTCTCCGGCAGCTCAAATTTCCGCAGATAGCCCCCGTAGCACCTTCCATCCCAGTTGGGATAGAGTTTGGACAGGATCTTGCCAATCTGGACCGGGTTGAGGGTATCGTGGAAGAGGGACTCGTCCAGTACCACCCCCACCTGACTCTTTACTGCCCGCTCGTCACGGACAGCGTCCAGCCCAAAGACGGAGATCTCCCCACCATCCCGGTGGATCAGATTCAGAATACATTTGATGGTGGTGGACTTCCCTGCCCCGTTCTCCCCGATCAGACCCATAATGGTGCCGCCGGGCACAGTGAAGGATACGTCGTCCAGCTTAAAGGAGCCGTAATCCTTAGTGAGATGGCATACTTCCAATGCATTGCTCATACTGTTTCCTCTCCATACAGAAGGCTGAGGGTCTCGGTCAGCTCCGCCAGGGTGACGCCGCCGGTCTTGGCGATGTCCACCGCCTGGGAGAGATGCTCCTCCGCCCGGCGGAGGGTCTCCTCATGGACCAGCTCCAGGTTTCGTGGGGCTACAAAGCACCCCTTCCCCGGCACGGTGGTGATAAAGCCGTCCCGCTCCAGCTCTTCATAGGCTCGTTTGGTGGTGATGACAGAAATACGCAGTTCCTTGGCCAGCAGCCGCATGGAGGGAAGGGCCTCCCCCTCGGCCAGCTCTCCCCGGAGGATGAGGCCCTTCATCTGCCGGGTGATCTGGTCGTAAATGGGCACGCCGCCGGAGTTGCTGATGATGATATCCATGGTGCACCTCGTTGTCATACTGTATATACTTGACATATACAGTAATAACATATAGATACACAGTTGTCAAGGGGCAGGAAACATTTTCTTGCCATCTGGCTACAGACCCGGTATGATGGTGGCAAAGGATCCATAAAGGAGGAACGTGTCATGTATGCGCCTATCCTGGAGATCAACACCAACAAAGTGACCGAAAACGCCAAAAAGCTCCATGATTTCTGTGCATCCAAGGGGGTGGAGCTGGTCTTTGCCACCAAAGGCTTCTCGGCCCGGCCGGAGGTGATCCGGGCAGCCATGGCAGGGGGCATCACCTCCTTTGCCGACAGCCGGATGAAGAACATCATGGCCGCCAAACAGGCCATCCCTGGCCTCAACTACCTCCTCATCCGTATCCCCGCTATCCTGGAGGCCGAGGAGGTGGTCCGCTGGGCAGACTGGAGCCTCCAGAGCCAGATCGAGGTGATCCGGGCGGTGTCGAAGGCCGCCCTCCGGCAGGGCAAGGTCCACCCCATCATCCTGATGATTGACGTGGGAGATCTGCGGGAGGGGGTGTTTGGCAGGGAGCAGCTGGACAGCATTGTACCCCAGATTCTGGCCTGCTCCGGCGTGAAGCTGGTTGGCCTGGGCACCAACGTGGGATGCTACGGCAGCGTGTTACCCTCGGTGGACAATACAGCTATTCTGGTGGAGCTTCGGGACTACCTCAACAGGACCTACGGCTGCTCCATCTCGGTGCTGTCGGTGGGCGGCACCTGCGCCCTCAAGCTGCTGGAGGTTGGCGTTATGCCCGCCGGAATCAATCAGCTGCGGGTGGGTGAAGCGGTACTTTTCGGCGAGGACACCACCGGCAACCGGTTCCTGGACGGCTATCATCAGGATGCCTTCCTGTTCAAGGCCCAGGTGGTAGAGCTGCGGCGCAAGCCTTCGGTACCCATCGGTGAGCTGGGCCGGGATGGCAAGGGGGACACCCCAGAGTATCCTGACCGTGGTGTGCGCCTGCGGGCCATCTGCGCCGCCGGAAAACAGGACGTGGCCTGGGCCGCCCTCACCCCCGTATTGCCGGGCGCAAAGATGATCGGGGCCAGCTCCGACCATTTGATCGTGGACGTGGAGGACTGCGGCGGCCAGGTGCAGGTGGGGGACTGGCTGGAGTTCCGGTGCGGCTATATGGCAGTGCTGGACGCCACCACCTCCGCCTATATAGATATTGTGGTGAAGTAAATAAAAAAGGTCCCGGACCGCTGGTCCGGGACCTTTCTACCTATTGAGTTGTGTCCGGCAGGAAAATAGAGCAGTCCCCGAACTGGATGTGGTCGATCCGCTCCAGCGGGATGGGGATATCAAAGGCCGAGACGCCGTAGAAGTAATCTCGTCCTCCTGGTCCATCCGGACCTGGATCGCCATATCCGTTTGCCCCGTTGATGGTGACGGTGGAACCATCCTTGCAGACAAGCACCAATTCATAGTGGACAAAGGGGCCCGCGTCCGGAGGATAGGAGAGGGTGAAGCTGACCGACAGCGGGGAGAGGGTCAGCGACTCCAGCGTAACCATCGCCTGGGTCTCTGTGTCCAGGCGGACAGCCCCGGCTGGGTCTACCTCCAGAATCTTGCTCCGGTAGAGATGATCCAGTGCAAAGCTCCACGTTCCCTCCAGAATCATAGGCTCCTCTCCAGAGGTACCCTCCCTAGGGATAAGCGCCAGATCGGTGAGATACAGCGTCTTGGATACGCCATCGTTCCAGTTTACACCGCCCGGCCGACCATAGAGGATAAAGACTAGCTCCACCACATTGTCCCCAGGGGTGCGGTCAGGCAGGAACCGCGCTTTCTGCACTCCCCAGTCCAGTCTTTCGCCGGTGGCGGTGTCCCGCAGGTCCACATCCAGGAACACATGATCCTCCTGAGTACCCATATCGGGCAGGACCGTGCCCTCCGGGGCCTCCACCCGCAGGCGGAGGTAACAGTTGTACGCATCGGCCACCGAGGCCAGCGGGGTAATGGTAATGCCGTTGCTGGTGGAGGGGGCCAGATCGGTGGTACCCATCTCGTCCAGCAGGGCCTTCTGCCCCTCGTCCAGGGGGGCGCTTTCAATGGTAAAAAAAGAATCAAAGAGATTGCCGGGGCCCCAGATCTGATAGGCGGCCACAGCGGAAATGGTAAGCGCCGCCGCCAGGGCGGCGCAGGCCGCCAGACGGGGCAGCAGGCGGTGTCTGGGCTTGGTATGCAGCAGCTTCATGGTGCGTTCCCGTATCCTTTCCGGGGACACCTCCGGCCCGGGAGAAAGCTCCACCGAGCAGTCCTCCCAGCCGTCCAGCAGATCAGAAATCCGCATTTTCACAGAGATACCCCCTTTTCAGCAGTAATTCCTTCAGTTTTTTGCGCCCCCGGTGGAGGCGCACCTTGACGGTGGAGGGGTTGACAGCCAGGGCGGCGCCGATCTCAGCCACTGTCTGGCCGTAGTAATAGTGGCGCAGGAAGATGGCCCGATCCTGAAGGGACAGGGCGTCCAGCAGCTGTGCCACCAGGGCCTTCCGCTCCGCCTGCTCCAGAAAATCGGCGGGCCCCAGATCGCCGGAGGGTTCCAGGTCCAGAAGATCCTCCTCCAGAGGCATCTCCTTCCCCAATTCCCGCAGGCGGTTTTTGGCTCTGTTGCGGACGATGGCACCCAGATAGCCCCTCACCCGGCCGGGCACCAGCTTGTGGGCGTTATTCCACAGGGCCAGGAAGGAATCGGACACCACCTCCTCCACATCCCTGGGGGCGTCCCGCAGAATGGAGGAGGCCACTCCGCAGGCAAAGGCCATGTCCCGATCCATCAAAGCCTCCAGAGCGGCAGGGTCACCCCGCTTCATCCGCCGGATCAGTTCTCCTTCCTCCATCCGCTCACCTCCACACTTGAAAGCGCTTTCACCTATCTTAACACAAAAAACGAGCATCTGGTTTCAACCAACACAGACCAAACCCAAAACCGCGCCGTGTTCCGACCATATTTTTCCAGCTTATGGGTTACACTGTCTCTGATACCGGAAGGGCAAATACGCCCCAAAGCAAAGGAGACAGGGACCATGGCAACAAAAGAGAAGCTGAAAACCAAGGCGGCGCGGCTGCGGGAGGAGGCCCGGGAGACGGGAAAGGTGGTATTCCGTGCTCCGGCGCTGGTGCGCTTTGCCGAGTGCGTCATCCGCTTTTTGCTGGGGGCCCTGCTGGCGGGGGCGGAGATCTTCGGGGGCTATGCCCCCTTCGGACTGGGACTGGTGGGCGCCTCCGGCTCCGGCCTGGACGGCTTCTGCGCCCTGCTGGGAGCCTGCTTCGGCTATCTGACCATGGAGGGCTTTGTGGAGGGCCTGCGGTACGCGGCGGCCTGTGTACTGGTCTTTTCGGTGGCCTTCGCCTTCTTTGACGTAGGGGCCTACCGGAAGAGCTGGTTTATGCCGCTGGCCGCCGCCGCCATCGACGGGGCTACCGGCTTCATCTACCTGTCCGACCAGGGCTGGACGCCGGAAAGTTTGATCTTCTTCGGCACTGAACTGCTGTTGTGTGGGGCGTCGGTATACTTCTACCGCATTGCCTTCACCCCCTGGACCGAAAAGCGGGAGGAGGAGGGGCTGACCGCCCGGCAGACCATCAGCCTGCTGCTGCTGTTAGGTACCCTGCTGCTCACCCTGTCCAAGCTGACCCTGCTGGGGGATCTGTCGGTAGGCCGCTTTGCCGCCGCGGTGGCGGTGATGGCGGTGGCCTACAAGGGAGGCGTCAGCATCGGCGCCACCGCCGGCGTGGCGGTTGGTCTGGGTATGGACCTGTCCACCGGTGGGATGCCCTTTTACGCCATGGCCTACGCCCTGTCCGGGGTGATGACCGGCGTGTTCCACCGCCAGGGCAAGCTGGCCGCCACCCTGGCCTATGTACTGTCCAACGCTCTGGCGGTATTGTGGACCTGGAAGGACGGACTGCACATTCCTCTGCTCTATGAGGTGTTCGCCGCCTCGGTGGTCTTTCTCCTGCTGCCGGACAAGCTGCTGCGGCAGGTGGGCGCCCTGGTGGCCCGGGAGCCCAAACACGGCACTCAGGAGCGGGCCATGGCCTATGTAAAGGGCCGGATGGAGGATACCGCCGCCGCCTTCAAGAGTCTGTACGAATCCATGCGGGGTACCCTCCACGCCAGCCGTCCCAACGACAACGACACCGCCGCCATCTTTGACCGGGCGGCGGACCGGGTGTGTAAGCGCTGCCCACTCCAGACCTCCTGCTGGCAGCGGGACTATGTGTCCACCTACAACGCCCTCAACGACGCCCTGCCCGCTATGCTGGAGCGGGGCCGGGGCGAGGGGGGCGACTTCCCCGCTTATTTCTCCAACCGCTGCATGAAGTTTGCCGACTTCCTCACCGCCGTTAACGAGGAGCTGGCAGGACTGCTCTACCGGCGGCAGTACCAGAGCCGTCTGCGGGAGAATCGGGCGGCGGTCTGCCGGCAGTACGGCGAGCTGGCTGAGGTGCTGGGCACGGCGGCGGCGGAGCTGAGCGCCGAGCTGATCCCCGACCCGGTGCGGGAAAAGCGGCTGCGGCAGTATCTCACCGCCCAGGGCGTGGAGTGCGAGCTGGCCGTGTATTACGACGAAGCGGGCCACTTACGGGTAGAGCTGGAGGGGGCCGGGCTCTCTCCCCTGCGGCAGAGCAGCCAGGTGGACAAGCTGGCCAAGCTGATGAACTTCCCCCTCCGGCTGGTGGAGGAGGGCCGCCGGGACAGGCTGGTGCTGGTGCAAAGCGAGCCGCTGATGGCGGTGGCCGGGGTGGCCGCCCGAAAGAAGGACGGGCAGACCGTGTCGGGTGATACGGGGGCCTGGTTTAAACACGACGACGGCGCCCTCTATGTGCTGCTGTGCGACGGCATGGGCTCGGGACGGCTGGCCCAGCGGGAGAGCACCCTGGCGGTGCGGCTACTGGAGCAGTTCCTCCGGGCGGGCGTGCGGCCGGAAAATGCCCTGCGGACGCTCAGCTCCGCCCTGGCCCTCCGGGGTGAGGATGAAATCGGCTTCACCACCATCGACCTTTTGCGGGTGGATCTTTTCACCGGCGAAGGCGACATCTACAAATACGGCGCGGCCCCCAGCTATGTAAAAAAAGGGACCGCCGTCAGCCGGGTTACCGGCTGCGCCCTCCCCGCCGGACTGGCAGGAGGCGAGGGAGGCGCCCCCGACGTGACCCACCTAAAGCTGGAGGCGGGAGACTGCGTACTGCTTATCAGCGACGGAGTCACCGGCGGACAGCCAGACCAGTGGGTACGGGACAAGCTGTCCGCCTTTGACGGCCAGAGCCCCCGGGAGCTGGCCCAAGAACTCATAGACGAGAGCGAACAGCAGGCCGGCGCGGCGGACGACCGCACCGCCCTGGTACTCAGGCTGAGCAAACGGTAACACCACACAAGAAAGCGCCCCTATCGGAAGATTCCGATGGGGGCGCTTTTGGTATCTTTTATTCGATGTGAACGTGGTTGTGAATGTGCTCCGAGCAGTAGCAGTAGTAGCCGTTGCACTTGGAGCAGTACCGGAACTCCTCGTCGGGGTAGTCGGTGTCAGTCTTGCCGCAGACGGCGCACTTGTGGATATAACCCTTGGTTTGCTGGGCGTGCTTGGTAGCCTGCTTGAAGTTGACGGTCTGGCGGGAGTGGCGGTGGGCCGTCTGCCGCTTTACCCGGCCCAGGCTGGCCATCAGGTCATCCCAGAAGAAGATCAGGTAGTTGAGGATCGCCACGATGGGAGCCACGATGCCCGCCAGTGCAAACATCCCGACCGTGGGGAGCTGCACCAGGTTGTAAATGATGTCGTAGGCAAAGAGAGCGGCGTCCAGCCAGGCCAGCCATTTGACCTTTACCGGAACCACGAAGAAAAGCAGTACCTGCATTTCCCCGTACAGGGTGGCAAAGGAGAAGAACATGGACAGGTTGACGTAGTGCATAGTGGCGGTCTCCACGGGCAGAGGGATAAACAGATAGACCAGGAAGCCCGCAATGATATTAAGCACCACCCCAAGCAGGTAGAACACCGTAAACTTGGTCACGCCCCACTGCCGCTCCAGGATGGAGCCGATCCAGTAGTAGAAATACAGGGAGATGGCCAGGAAAAAGAGATTACTGGTCGTAGGCACAAAGATAAAGGTGAGCAACCGCCAGATCTCGCCTTTGTGGATGATATAGTAGGGCGCAAAGCGCAGGGCGGACGACAGGGAAAAGCCCTGACTGAACTGATCCAGCAGCCACACCAGAACATTGCCGATGACCACCACCAGCATCAGGTTGGGGATACCGAACCGGGGATGCTTATAGCAGAACCGGTCCAGCCAGCGTTGTATCACACTCAAAAATCATTACCTCCCGAGGGGCGGCTCCACCGCCCCGCTTCCATGTGTGCCCAGTGTATCAGGGCATGGGAGAAAATTCCCAAACAATTTGTAAACTTTCCATCCGTTATTTCAGGATCTTGCGGATCTTCTCTTTCATCTTGGGGGTGAGCACCTTAGCTGCCGCCCGGTAAGGCAGCGGAGGCGGGGTCAGGTATTTCTGCTCCACCTGCTCAAAGGGCATGGCGGCAAAGGCAGCGAAGAAGGCCCCACGCTTGGCGTTGTGGGTCAGAGGATAGGCCAGCCGGGGATTGCCCGCCACAGCCTCGGCCAGAGGCCGCTCCACCTGGCCCAGCTTGTCCGCCAGAGCGTCAAAGACCTTCTGTCCCTTGGCGCTGTTGACCAGAACCAGAGAAACACCCTTCTCCCGGTCAGTGGGCAGCTTCAGCTTGGGGTCAAGGCCCCAGAAGTCACCCAGAGTCAGGTCCGCCGGACGGCTGACGCTGGTATACCGGCACTTGGCACACACCGGACGCAGGAAGAGCTGCATCCCGAAGCCCCGGCCGAAGGTGGTACGGTGGAGGGGGGTCGTGGTGCTGCCTCCGTCGGCAAAGCGGACCGTCATATGGGAGTGGGACCAGCCGTGGGCCTTGTCCCGGAACCGCAGCCCGGTGACCGGCGCGCCGTGCTCCATCCCCAGCTTTTTCAGATAGGCCTGGAACACCGCCGGAGAGGGTACGCCGTTACACACCAGATCGCAGGTGAGCAAGTTGTCGTAATCCCGGCCCAGGTAATGCTTCAGGCCGTCTACCTGGCAGGCAAGGCCGGTAAAGAGCACCGGCTTACCCGCCTCCAGCTGTTCTTTCACCTGATGGAAGGTTTCCCCAAGATCGCTCTGAACATACTTGGAGCCCCGCATGGCGGCCACTTCCTCCATGGAGGCGGCACAGGTATGGCGCACTGCCATGTAGCCGTCAAAGGCAGCGCCGTACACCACGCCTCCCTGGTCCAGTACATGGCCGGCCAGCAGAGAGAACACGCCGCCGGAGGAGCTGCCCGAGCGCACCTCGTCATTTTTGTTCCACACCCCGTGGGCGCAGTTGGGATCGGGGCCCTTTACCGGCTCAGTCAGGGCGGGACAGGCGTTTTCACACTTGCGGCAGAGGATGCACTTCTCCCCCACCACAGGCCGCAGGAAGCCCTCATGGTCGGGTTTCATCTCAATGGCCCCAACCGGGCAGACAGCGGCACAGGCGGTGCAGCCGGTACAGTCCTCCGCCTTGCACAGGTTGGGCTTGGCCTGCTCCTGGGCCGCGCCCATTTCCTCCGGAAGAGCGGTGCCCTCCACCGCCGCCTTCAGATAGGCCAGAGAGTCGGCCCGGGCGGCCTCCAGCTTTTCATAAACCTGGTCATAGTCCATCTTGGCGTCGATGGGCGCAGTAGTATCCAGACCGATGATGCGGTCGGCGCACCCCAGCCGGGAGAGCAGGCTGTAGATCCGGGAGAGGGTGGGCTCCCGCCGCTCCTTGGGGGACATGGAGGTGAAGAAATCCTTCTTGAACTGGAGGGAGAAGGCCGCCCCGTGGAAGGAGTTGGTCACCACTGCGGCGGCGTGCTGGAACAGGCCCAGGAACTCCCGGGGGCCGGCGTCAAAGACAATCTCCTTGGCACCGTCGATCTTCCGGCGGGCTCCCGCCAGCTGGACGATGGGCCATCCCGTCTGTCTGGACAGCGCCTGGGCATAGGGAGCCGCCTCTCCGGGATCGGAGACAAAGTAACACAGGATGTAAGGTCCCTGGTGTCTGGGAGCCGCGGCCAGCTTGCCCCAGTCCTCGCCGTTCAGCAGCAGGGTGGGGTCCAGCACTACCCGGGCCTCCCGGCCGGCTGCCTGACGCACCAGCACCTGGCCCCGCTTCTCACGGACCGACAGGGTGGAGAAGGGTGCCAGAAAGCGCTTCAGCTCCGCTGCCTTGTCCTCCGGCAGTTGGGGCACGCCCAGACTGGGGGCATAGGCAATGCGGCGGCCCTCCTGCACAAAGTCCAGCAGGAAGGCGGGGTCAAACTGCTTGGTCTGGAAAATGTAAGGATTCCAGATCTGATCGCTGCCCGACACATAAACATCATAGGCCGGAGGCGCGTCCTGAAGTTGTCTGAAATCGGTATACCGCTGGGGAGACAGCTCCATCTCCTCCGCCACAAAGGCCTCAAAGCGCTGGAACCGGCGCTGGAAGGCGGCGTAATGGAGGGCGGTATGGGCGTCTGACGCCATATCCCGCACAGAGGTGCTCTTCTTGAACAGCTGATTGGTGCGGGTGGTATGGGGCAGGCGGTAATCAATGATCTGGCACTCATGCCCCAGGCGCTGAATGGCCTTCATGGTGGCCAGGGCCTGGAGCTGAGCGCCGTAGTGATGAGCAAAATGGAATGTGATGAGACCGGTGCGCATAGGCTCACTCCTCGTTTGCAGGCTATCCGTAATGATTCTATTTAGTATACCACAGGAATGGGCTGTTGTATATCGTCAGAATGGAAATCCGCTGCTTTCATAGACATTCCGCTTCTTCTGTCGGAAATATTGACAGGATTCCCATTTTGTCTATGGCATTGCGGACGTCAAACCGGTATGATATGCTATAGATTATTATGGACAGGCTATCCCCTGCCCTTTTTGGGGGACGGGCCTTCTTCTTACTACAGGGCGAAAGGAGGGTATACATCAATGAGCATTCCGGCCCGGCTCAAGGCATTCGGCATCTCCAAGGCCTTGGATTATCTGGATCGCGACCCGGATGCCAACCTCCCCAGGCTGATGGAGTGGCTGGACAAATACGCTGGGGAACGGCTCTCTCCTCCCTATCAGGCGTTGTTCCACCAGGTTATGACCGACCCGGACAACAACTGGCACCAGTTGATCCGCAGTATGTATACCGATATTGATAATAGTATCCTGAAAAAGATCTTTGAAAACTTTATCATTCACGGCCACCTGCTGGATTGGCCGGCAAAAAAAGAGTCCGGTCAGCTTGGGCAGTCCGAGGCACCCTGGTCGGTGATCATTGACCCCTCCTTCCCCTGCACCATGGACTGCACCGGCTGCGGCGCCTCCATTTTCGGCGTGCGCCCCTCCATGGAGTTCGACAGTCTGGATGAGGAGCTGGAGGCCCGCAAGGCCAGAGGCTGCCACCTGTTTATTTTCAGCGGCGGCAATCCCCTGGCCCGCCAGGAGGAGATCATTGCTCTGTGCAACAAGCACACCGACTGTGTATTCGCCGTGTTTACACCGCCCACCTCCATTACCCCCTCCCTGTGCGAGGATCTGCTGCGGGTACGCAACCTCTTCCCCGCCATTCAGGTGGATGTGGACCCGCTGGACGCCGAGCGTGCCTCCGTACTGCTGCGGACGCACAGGCTCCCCTTTGGCGTGGCCTGCCGCTGTACGGCGGAAAATGCGGATCGGGTAGCCACTGAGGAGTACTACGATCGGATCATCGGCAGCGGAGCCAAGTTCTGCTGGTTCTTTACCTGCCCCGCTTACGGCGGGCCAACCTCACCCACCCAGGCGCAGCTGCTGGACCTGCACCAGCGGGTCCAGGCTTTCCGGAAAACCAAGCCCCTGCTTACCCTTGATTTCTGGGACGGGCCCAGCCCCTCAGCGGCCCCCCAAGGAGGTTAATGACATGAGTATTGTAAAAGATCCTTCCCTGGCCCCCTCTGGACGCCGCAAAATCAACTGGGTGCGGGACTTCATGCCCGCTCTGGGCGGCATCGAAGCCCGTTTTGAAAAGGAGAAGCCCTTTGCCGGTCTGCGGGTGGCCGTATCCGTCCATCTGGAGGCCAAAACTGCCAATCTGGGCTATGTGCTGGCCAAGGGCGGCGCCGAGGTGCGGCTCACCGGCTCCAACCCCCTGTCCACTCAGGACGACGTAGCCGCCGGTCTGGCCGATATGGGCGTAGAGACCTTCGGCATCCACGGCGCCATGGGGGAGGACTACGAGCATCTGCTCATTGAGACCCTGAAGTTCAAGCCTCATCTCATCATCGATGACGGCGGCGATCTGGTGGATCTGCTGGGCGGCAAGTGCGCCGATCTGGGCGAAAACCTCATCGGCGGCTGCGAAGAGACCACCACCGGCATCCTGCGCCTCAAGGCCCGGGAGCGGGAGGGCATCCTGCCCTGCCCCATGATGGCGGTCAACGACGCCAAGGCCAAGCACTACTATGACAACAAGTACGGCACCGGTCAGTCCGTGTGGGACGCCATTATGCACACCTCCAACCTGGTGGTGGCCGGCAAGACCGTGGTGGTGGCCGGCTACGGCTGGTGCGGCAAGGGCGTGGCCATGCGTGCCAGCGGCATGGGCGCCAACGTGATCGTCACCGAGGTGGACCCCTTCAAGGCACTGGACGCCACCATGAATGGTTTCCGGGTCATGCCCATGGACGAGGCCGCCAAGTACGGCGATATCTTTGTCACCGTCACCGGCTGCAAGGACGTCATCACTCCCCGCCACTTTGCCGTTATGAAGCACAACGCCATCCTCACCAACGCCGGTCACTTCGACTGCGAAGTGGATGTGAAGGGACTGGCCGAAATGGCTGTCAAGCGTGAACTGCGCCGGGACAACATTGAGGGCTTTACCCTGCCTGACGGCCGGGTGCTCAATGTCATCGGCGAGGGCCGCCTGGTCAATCTGGCTGCCGGCAACGGCCACCCCGCCGAGATCATGGATATGTCCTTCTCCGTCCAGGCCCTGGCTCTGGAGTGGCTTCTCAAGCATCAGGACACCCTGGAGAAGAAGCTCTATCAGGTGCCCGCCGAGATCGACGACGAGATCGGCCGGGTCAAGCTGGCCGCCATGGGTTTTGCCATCGACAAGCTCACCCCGGAGCAGGTGGACTACCTCAACGGCTGGAAGGCCTGAGGAAGCAAGTTCTTCTAACTCTATACAAAGCCCGGTTTTTGTCTATTGAAAAAGTGGGAAAAAGTCGATAAAATACCCACAGTCAATTGAATAGCCTTATCGAGAGTGGTGGAGGGAACGGCCCGATGAAGCCCGGCAACCTGCTTTGCTGCAAGGTGCCAAATCCGGCGAGGAAATCGAAAGATGAGGATGGAAGAGCCCCATGCGCTCCGCCGTCCGGCGGAGCGCGTTTTTGCTCCAGCTTAGAAAGGAAGGTAATTACCAATGGCAAACCATCTGTTTACCTCGGAGTCCGTTACCGAGGGTCACCCCGACAAAGTGTGCGACCAGATCTCCGACGCTGTCCTGGACGACATCCTGGCCGCCGACCCCACCGCCCATGTGGCCTGTGAGACCTTCACCACCACCGGCATCGTCACCGTGATGGGCGAGATCACCACCAGCCACTACACCGACATTCCCTCCATTGTCCGCCGCACCGTGCAGCGCATCGGTTACACCGATCCCGCCTACGGCTTTGACTATCGCTCCTGCGCCGTTATGACCGCCATTGACGAGCAGTCCCCCGACATCGCCATGGGCGTCAACCAGTCCTTTGAGCACCAGGAGGGCGGCACCGACGCCGCCGACCTCATCGGCGCCGGTGACCAGGGCATGATGTTCGGCTATGCCTGCGATGAGACCCCCGAGCTGATGCCCGCCCCCATCTCCATGGCCCACAAGCTGTCCCGCCAGCTCACCGATGTGCGCAAGGCCGGCAAGCTGAAGTGGCTCCGCCCCGACGGCAAGAGCCAGGTCACCGTGGAGTACGACGACAACGGCAAGGTGCTCTCCTGCCCCGCCATCGTGGTGTCCACCCAGCACGACCCCGATATCGCTCTGAAGGACCTGCGTGAGGCCGTGGTGGAGGAAATCATCAAGCCCATCATCCCCGCTCAGTACATCACCAAGGACACCAAGTTCTACGTCAACCCCACCGGCCGCTTCGTGGTGGGCGGCCCTGTGGGCGACACCGGCCTCACCGGCCGTAAGATCATCGTGGACACCTACGGCGGTTCCGCTGCCCACGGCGGCGGCTGCTTCTCCGGCAAGGACCCCACCAAGGTGGACCGCTCCGCTGCCTACATGGCCCGCTACATCGCCAAGAACCTGGTGGCTGCCGGCCTGTGCCGCAAGTGCCAGATCGAGCTGGCCTACGCCATCGGCGTGGCTCACCCCGTCAGCGTGCTGGTAGACACCTACGGCACCGGCGTCCTCTCCGAGGAGAAGCTGTCCGCTATCGTCAACGAGTGCTTTGATATGCGTCCGGCCAAGATCATCGAGAAGCTGGACCTGCGCCGTCCCATCTACGAGCAGACTGCCGCTTACGGTCACTTCGGCCGTACCGACATCGATCTGCCCTGGGAGCACACCGACATGGTGGAGAAGCTGAAGAGCTATCTGTAAGCTTTCTAAAAAGACCTGCCGTCCGCATTTTGCGGATGGCAGGTCTTTTTATTTTTTGCACTCTGATTTCCAGCACTTGTCCCATTTTCCAGCTTATGAGATAATACATAAATAAAGCTTCTCATGAAAAGGGGCGATGTGTTCATGGAGCATGACCGGAAGCTGCTGGCCCTTCTGGACCGGGATCCGGAACAGGGCATGGCGGACTTGATCGAAGGGTACAGCGGCCTGCTTTGGTCGGTGTGCCGCACTTATCTTCAAAGTGCCGAAGATATCAAGGAGTGTGTCAACGAGACCTTCTCGGAATTCTACTTACAGAGGGACCACTTTGATCCCAGCAAGGGCACCCTGAAAGGATACCTGGCCGTCATCGCCCGGCGGTGTGCCATACGCCGGCACCAGGAAAATTGCCGTTGGGAACGTTCCTCCTCACCACAGCCGGAGGAAGTAACGGACCCCTTCGCCCATTTGGAACAGCAGGATGAACTGGAGCGGGCCCTGTCGGCGCTGGACCCGGTAGACCAGCAGATCATTCGCCTGAAATATTACGGCGGACTGACGGCCCGTGAGATCGCCGCCTCCCTGGGCCTGCCCTATGAGACGGTGAAAAAGCGGCAGCAGCGCAGTCTGAAAAAGCTGCTGCGGGCGCTGTCCCTGGGTCTGCTGGTGGCCCTCATCCTGGCCGCGCTGGCTGCCTGCGCCTACATGATCCTGCGTCACTTCGGCTTCGTGTCCGGCTACGGCGTTGACTCCGATCCTCAGGCCGGCACCTACATTCTGGAGCAAAGCGCTGTCATTCAGGGTGAGCTGTACGAGATCCATCTGGAGGACGCCTATTGGCAGAACGGCTCCTTTCTGGCCGATCTGAGCCTGTACGGCCAAACCAGTCCCTACCTCACGCCTCTGGATATCTCTCTCAGCGGCCTGGATAACCTCCAGCCCATCTCCATCAGCCAGAACGGGCTGGACGTTCTCGGAGCTTACTCCCTGCGGCTGATCTATGAGGGAGATCTGCCGCAGTCCTCCGCCTCCTCCCTGGAGCTGATTCTGACCCTGGATGGTACCGACCTGCCCATCACCCTGGTGGCCGCGGAGGAAACTGCCCTGGAGCAGGCCGGATTCTACTCGGTGACTGAGGCCGACGGCGGCCTGCTGGCGGTGCCCCGGCTTGAAAATGGGGAGCTGGTGGTCTCCATCCACCCGCTGAACACCGGCCCATTCAACACCTCTCCCTCCCTGACCAAAGGAATCTGGAGCGACTACGGAGGACCTCAGCTGCCTATCACCGTTACCGCGCCGGACGGCACCGTACTGGAGGGCGAGCCTGCCTCTTATTCTACCTTCAATGGCGATACCTATCTGGACTGGTATTTCGGCCCTGCTGAGCCGGGGGATTATGTGCTCAACGTCCCCTATGTCTATCAATATCCAGCCGCCGGTACAGACTCCCCCACGGTACAGCTGTCCCTCTCTGCTTCTGACGGAGCACCGGCCTCCCTCTCCCTGCCCGGCGGTACGCTGACTCTGGATCGCCCCTTCTCCATTGACGACGTCACCGCCTACTGTAGCACCATTTCCCACTCCTATGACGAGGCTGGCTACACCTGGTGGGCTACGGAGGCCACCTGGGAGGGAGAGGACCCGGAGCGTGTCCCGGCAGCCATTCCGGTATTGGAGGACGGGGCCGGCACTGTGATACTGAACAATACGACCTACCACAATGTGGAGGCCGGTCTATGGACAGAGCCGGTCTATGATTCGGACGGGCAATATACCCAGTTCCGAGGCTATGTGGTAGGCACACCGAACGGGCTGGATCAGGCCACCCTCTCTCTGCCTGCGGAAAAACTCTGTTACCGCTGGAACCACCCCTTCACCATTTCCATGACGGTACAGCCGGAACCGGAGCGGCCTTCCTACACCGGCACATCGGGAAACTACAGCCTTACCGCTACGCCCCGCCGGACCGACGGCGCGGTGATTCTTAATTTGTCCCCCGCCTCTTCCGACAAATATATGATTCCCACCAGCACGCTGACCCGCAGCCCATTGACTGCCTTGGGCGCCACGGACGCGCCCATTACCTTGACGGCCGCCGACGGCACCGTATATGAGGGAGAATATCAGCCTGGGCGGCAGAATGACGCCAGTGACTGGAACTTTGGAGACATCCCCGCCGGGGATTACACCCTCCATGTCCCCTACCTCTACCTGACGGCGCCGGAAAGCTGGCATATGGCCATTCCCCTGCCCCAGCAGCAGGGGCAGGTTCTGCCTGTGGGACCGGTCTATACCTGCTTCTCAGGCCGGATCGAGCTGTCATCCATCACCGGGATAGGGACCGACCCGTCCATCCTGGAGCAGTTTGCCGCCGCCGTCATCACTTACCCCTCCGGCGGAATTAACCAGCCCCAGGAGGCCCCTCTGGTATCCCGGCTGGACCTCTCCCTCCACTCCGGCATGGAGGACTATACCCTGGTAGATGTGGGTCTTCAGCTCTTTTTGACCGACGAGGCCTACTTTTCCGGCGCCTGCGAGCGACAATATGTCTTTGAGGAGGGTGAACCCCGGCTGACCAGCCTGCTGCTGCGCCACGCACCCGGCCTCTATGCCACAGACCTTACCTTTACCGATCCTGTCTTACGCTGGAACCACCCCTTCGATATCCCCGTCACCATTCCATAGTACCTCTATCAGATCCGCCTCCTCCCCCATTGGAAGGAGGCGGATTTTTTCCCAATCTTTTGTCCATCTGTCCCCTTTTTCCCTTTTGCCTGCAATTAGTATGTGGAAGGGAGGGACACACTTGGACGATCGACAGCTGCTGGAACTGTTGGATGCTGATCCCATTGCAGGTATGGACCTGCTGTGGAAGCGCTACGGGGAGCCGGTTCGCTTTGCCGCCGCTCAAAAGCTGGATTGCGACGAGGATATTCATATCTGCGTGCAGGATACCTTTTCTGACTTTTATCTGCAAAGAAAGCAGTTCGATCCGGAAAAAGGAAGTCTGCGAGCCTATCTGACGGCCATCTCCGAGCGCAAAGCCATTCGGCGCTGGAGGCAAAATCAGCAGCAATGGCTGGCAGCACAGTCGGCAGACCCACCTGATGATCCCATCGCAGTCTGGGAACAACAGGAGCACTTCCGTCAGGCGCTGGCCCGGCTCCCCGAACTGGACCGTAAGATCTTGCAGCTGAAATACTTTGAAGGACACACCATCAGAGAAATTGCCATTCGCTTGAATATCGACTACGAGCGGGTCAAAAAACGGGCCCAGCGAGCCCTGAAAAAGCTGCCCCAATTTCTGGAGTAAGCCACCCTATCTGAAAAGGAGATCTGACACTATGAAGCGCACAACCGGAAAAGTTTTTGCACTGACAGCGCTGAGCAGCCTGTTTCTGCTGGCCTCCGCCTGCGGGCAGTCCTCCGGCCAGTCCCCCTCCGGCTCCGCCAGTGGATCGGAGCCTGCCGGCGGCAACGCCTCCTACACCGACACCTACGATCCCGACGCCCTGTTCCAGTACGGCATGACCCCCGCCAAGGACAGCGAGACAGGAAAATACGGCTACAAAAATCTCCAGGGGACGTGGGTAATCGAGCCTCAGTATACCTTTGCCCGTGATTTCCAAGTCAACGGCACCGCCTTTGTCCGCACCGGCAGCAACAGCGACGAGTTCCGCCTCATTGACCGGGAGGGCAACTTTGTCTCGGACTATATCTTCATGCGCTTTTTTGACGAGCTGGCCTTCTCCGCCAACGGCATCGCCGTGGGGACGGTGTGTGAGGCCGACGGCACCAAACTGGGCACCGGCTACTTCTACCTGGAGGACGGGGAGATCGTCTTTGAGCCCCGGGAGGAAGAGAGCTTCACCGCCTTTTCCGACGACGGTTACGCCGTGGTGGACAACAAGGCCGTCATCAACGATCAGTTTGAGTATGTCATTGAACCCCAGGAGGACTACTATCTGGTCCAGGTATCCAATGGCATGGTGAGCTTTGATTTCAAGAACACCCCGAAGGGGTACTCTGAGTACGGCTACATGGATGTGGAAGGCAATATCGTCATCCGGGGCCTGAGCTCCCGGGGCGGTCCCTTCGCCGACAACGGCATCGCGGTGGTGGAAAACCAGCTCATCGACAAGAGCGGCAACGTGGTCTTTGATGTAGCCGACAGCCACTATTCCACCATCACCAGCAACTTCAACAACACCGACTGGGTGGAGGTCTCCTCCCACCTCTCCAGCCGGGGCGGTACCGACTTCAACTTCATCAACGCCGAAGGCGAGACCTTCTTCCCCACCGACGCCTACGAGCACTCCCACATGGACGGCTCCCTGGCCATCAAGAACGGGGTCTATGTGGGTCCGGCGCCCGTCCTCAAGGATGATCAGGGCAACATCACCGGCATTGGCGGCACTGAGGACTACGCCACTGTTGCTGTCAATGAGGATATGGAGATCCTGTATGTCCCCTACGACAAGGGTATCCAGGATGTGAGCGCCTATTATTCCGACGGCTATGCCAAGGCGGAAACCCAGGATGAACAACGTGTGATCGTCGATCTGGAAGGCAATATCGTCATGGAATATTGACGCTGTGCCCCCGGAACTGCCTCCCCGCTGCGGCAAATATCAGACAGTTCCTCTTCGTCTGCTGCTTCCATTCCTTTCCCTTCATTCAGCGGAACATTTCGACTGTCTCTTGCCGCCCCGGAAGTTCCGGCCAGAACGTGCGATAAAAACCGGCGGACTGCTGTAACAGCAGTCCGCCGGTTTTTATCGTTCAGTCCTCAGATTACATCCACGCCTCCGGCGGTGGCCCGCCGAAACAGGACAGGAGGGACAATTTTATGGACGGGGGCCGACTCCGCCAGCGGCTTTCCCTGTTTGCGGACCTTGATCTGATCCACCAACAGCTGGACCGCCTCATGGGCCAGCCGGTCCACCTGCTGCCCCACCGTACTGAGCGGAATAATGGCCTCTCTGGACGTGGGCGAGTTATCAAACCCAACGATGCAATACTCCTTGGGCAGATAACCATACCGCCGGATAATCAGGTTCAGCAGGGTGTTGGCCGTAGTATCGTTGGCCATAAACACACCGATTTTCTTGCGGGCGTATTTCTTGTCCCATTCCCTCAGAATGTCCTGCAGGATGGCCTGGTCCTCTTCATAGGACCGGTCCAGCTCCCGCAGAATCACCTCATGAGCCAGACCGTTGGTCTGGCAATAATCCTCAAACCCCCGGATGCGCCCGTAGGCAGGGATGCGGGGATCTGTAGGGGAGTTGATATGGATCAGAATATCACACTGCTGCTCCTCCAGCAGGGCAGCCGCCTGCCGTCCTCCCGCCTCATTGTCGGTATTCACGCTGCACACGAACTGGTCCTCCCGCTCGATGGCCACCACCGGGATCTGAAACTGGGCCAACTCCTGGGAGGAGAGGGTGTGGCTCAATACAATCATGCCCTCGATCTGATAGGAGAGCAGCTCTTTGATGTACCGGCGCTCGCTCTCCTTATTATTGTTGCCGATAAACACCAGGAATTTATAGCCAAAGGTCTCGTAAGTGGCCAGAATCTGGTTGAGCACCTCTGAATAAAAGCGGTGGTAAAACTCAGGGACGATGACGCCGATGAATTCCGTCTTTCCCATGGCCAGAATGCGGGCCACCCGGTTCTCATGGTAATCCAGCTTCTCCAGTGCATCGGAAATGATTTGCTGGCTTTTCTCCGTCAAAGAATCCGGGTCGTTAAAATATCTGGATATGGTTGTCTTGGAAAAATTGGTATATCTGGCAATGTCGTCAAAGGTCACTCTTTTTTTCTCTTCCATATCAAGCCCTTCAATCTGCCGAGGTCATGTACCAATCTGCTTTGGCGCAGACAGAACACACGGCTGGTAAAACCTTGAAGATAAATGCGCGATTTCTTCTCGGAATTGATTGAATTTTATTATAGCAAAGAGAAGAAATGGATGCAATCCCTTGGTCTCGGGGAAGCTGGGTGTAATTGTGCATAATTTCAAGCACTGGAAATGAGGCGGATTTTACAAAAATATTTCCAGCGGGGGAAAAGCATTGACGGAAGCTCATCATAAGGAGTAATATTATTTAAAAATAACCGGTTCCATTACCGGTTACACAACCGGTTTTTATATTCTTTCGTCACCAATTCAAAGAAAAAAAAGAGGAAACAGGAGGAGAGACAATGAAGAAACACGCATTGACCAAATTCATTGCGTTGGGTCTTTCGGCTTCCCTGATGGCTGGAATGCTGTCGGGATGCCGGTTCGGCTTTGCCAGCGATCCGGACGACCCCAACGCGGTGGAAGCGGTGGAGCCCATCGATATGTCGGTGGACACCTTTGAGTACGACCCGTCCCTGAGCGGCACCAACATCACCCTGCTCAACTCCAAGGCCGAGATCCAGACCGCTCTGGTGGAAATGGCAGCGGCCTTCGAGGAAAAGTCCGGTGTACACGTGGAAGTCATGCCCGTCACTGACGGCGACTCCCCCTATACCAAAGTAGTCAGCCTGTACAACTCTGGTAATCCCCCCACGCTGTCCATTTTGGACACCACTGACGTCATCGCCCTGGCTGAGGAAAAGGCGGCTGACCTGTCCGACCAGCCCTGGATCGCCGAGGCAGAGGGCTATACCACTGAAATCAACGGCAAAGTGTACAGCTTCCCGCTCTGTATTGAGGGCCGCGGCATCATCTACCACAAGGAAGTCATCGAGGAGACTCTGGGCGAGCCCTTTGATCCCACCACCATCCGGACCCAGGACGACTTTGTGGCCCTGCTGGACCGGCTGGTGGAAGCCGGCATGGAGCACCCCATCTCCCTGGCTATGGAGGACTGGTCCCTGGGCGCCCATCACCTGCAGTACATCTATGAGACCTACGACGGCACCTCTGACGGCGCCGCGGAGTGTATCAACCTCATTAAGGACGGTCAGCTGGATCTGACCACCTATGACCGTATGTCCCAGTTCCTGGATATGTTTGATATCCTGAAGAAGTACAATGTGGCCTATCGTGACCCTCTGGGCGCCGACTATGACGAGATGGCCATCGACCTGGCCGACGGCAAGACTGCTTTCTGGTTCAACGGCAACTGGGCCTGGCCCAACCTGGCCGAGGCCGACGCCGAGGAGGACGATGAGTACGGCTTCCTGCCCTACTTCATGAACAATGACCCCGACGATTTCGCTAACCAGCAGATCCAGGCCTCTCCCTCCAAGCAGGTCATGCTGGACGGGGTCGTGGCCACGGAGCAGGAGCAGGCTGCGGCTAAGGAGTTTTTGAACTGGATCGTGTTCAGCGAGATCGGCCAGCAGATGCTGGTGAAAACCTGTAAGATCATCCCTCCCTTCCAGAACAACCCCTATGAGCCTTCCGATCCCCTGAGCCGGGACATTTACAGCCGGGTGCATGAGGGTGCCGCCTTCAACGCGTCCGCCATTGTCCCCAACGACCACTGGTCCGTCCTGGGCGCGGCCATGCAGAAGTATCTGGCCGACAGAAGCGACCGGGCGGAGCTGATCGATTCCATCGTGGCCTATTGGGACGAGCAGCAATAAGGAGGAGCTAGGATGAAAAGAAAAAGCGGAGGAAAAGATTTTTGCGGATTTGCCCTGCCCGGCCTGTTCTGTTTCGCGGCAGTGGTAATCATCCCCTTTATCTACGGCATTTATCTGACCCTGACCGACTGGAACGGCGTCTCCGATACAAAGAACTTCATCGGCGGAGCCAACTTCCTCAGTGTACTTAAGGACAGCCAGTTCTGGTCCTCCCTGCTGCTGACCTTCAAATATGTGGTGGTCGTGGTAGTGGTGGTCAACATTCTGGCCTTTGCCATCGCCTACCTGCTGACCCGCGGCTTTAAGGGTCAGAACTTCTTCCGGGCCGGCTTCTTTACTCCCAACCTGATCGGCGGCCTGGTGCTGGGCTATATCTGGCAGTTCGTATTCTCCCGTGTGTTCGTGGGCATCGGCGAGGCCACCGGCTGGGAGCTCTTCGGTGCCTCCTGGCTGTCTGACCCCACCCTGGCCTTTGTGGCCCTGGTGTTCGTCTCCGTTTGGCAGCTGTCCGGCTATATGATCCTCATTTATGTGGCCGGCTTCATGGGCCTGAACAAGGACGTGATGGAGGCCGCCAGCATCGACGGCGCCACCGGCTGGACCAAGCTGCGTCACATCATCCTGCCCCTGATGATGTCCTCTATCACCATCTGCCTGTTCCTGACTCTGTCCCGTGCCTTCATGGTGTACGATGTGAACCTGTCCCTGACTGCCGGCGCTCCCTACGGCACCACCGAGATGGCCGCCATGCACGTCTACGAAAAGGCCTTTACCTCCCGTCAGTTCGGCGTGGGCCAGGCTGAGGCCCTGATCCTGTTTGTGATCGTGGCTATCATCAGCGGTATTCAGGTGTACCTGACCAAGAAACGTGAGGTGGATGCATAATGAATAATTCGACCATCGGCGGCACCAAGCGCAAGGTAGCCAATGCGCTGGCCATGACCGGCATGATCATCATCTTCATCGCCTATATGTTCCCCTTCATTATGGTGGTCATCAACTCTCTGAAGGAAAAGCGGGATATCATCACCGATCCCTTCTCCTGGCTGTTTACCATCAAGGGTCTGTCCTTCGACAACTTCGTGAAGGCCTTTACCCAGATGGACTTCCTCAACGCGTTTAAAAACTCCCTGATCGTGACGGTGTCGGCCACCGTGCTGGTCACTCTGCTGTCCTCCATGCTGGCTTACTACATTGTCCGCCGCAACAACATCATCTCCAAGATTGCCTTTGCTCTGATGGTGGCCTCCATGATCATCCCCTTCCAGGCCATCATGATTCCCCTGGTGAGCATCTACGGCGGCACCCTCAACGTGCTCAACCACCGCATCACCCTGATCTTCATGCACACCGGCTTCTCCATGGCCATGTCGGTGTTCATGTTCCACGGCTTTATCAAGGGCAATATCCCCATCGCCCTGGAGGAAGCGGCCTACATCGACGGCTGCACCCACCGGCAGACCTTCTTCAAGATCGTCTTCCCCCTGCTCAAGCCCATCATCGCCACCATGGTGATCCTCAACTCCCTGGCTTTCTGGAACGACTACCTGTTGCCCTCCCTGGTGCTGACCGACAAGGAGCTGCTCACTCTGCCCCTGTCCACCTATAGCTTCTACGGTACCTATTCCGCCGACTACGGCACAATTATGGCCGGTCTGCTGCTGTGCGTCATCCCCATCCTCATCCTCTATGTGATTCTCCAGAAGCAGATCATCGGCGGCGTTGTTTCCGGCGCAGTCAAATAATGAACCAATCAAATTCTACCACAAGGGTCTCTTGCCCTTGTGGTAGAATTTCGGTTATACTGCTTTCAGCATTGCCCCCAGGGGCTACAGGGAAAGGAGAAAAAGCACACCCATGCGGAAAGACACCCTGCATTTGAAATCGCCGGGAAACTGGATCAACGATCCCAACGGCTTTATCTATTATCGAGGTGAGTACCACCTTTTTTACCAACACTTCCCCTACGCCCCCCGCTGGGGTACCATGCACTGGGGCCATGCGGTGAGCCGCGACCTGGTCCATTGGGAGCACCTGGGGGTAGCCCTCTATCCCACCAAGAGCTACGATCAGAACGGCGTTTTTTCGGGCAGCGCCCTGGAACGGGACGGAAAGCTGTACCTGTATTACTCCGCCGTGCGCTACCTCCAGCAGAACGAGGAGGATATCCACATTCCCCCCAACGACGCATTTGTGACCAGTCAGGCCATGGTAATTTCCGACGACGGGCGCACCTTTGACAACATGGGAGCCAAGCGCCAGATCATCCCGGTACTGACCGACGAATCCATCGGTGACCCCAAGGACACCAGGGACCCCAAGGTGTGGGAAAAGGATGGGCTCTATTACATGATTCTGGGCAGCACCTTCCGCAAGGAACAGGGCAAGGCTCTCTTTTACCGCAGCCGGGACGCTCTGCACTGGGACTATGTGAACCAGTACTCCTCCCCGGAGTTCCGCACCATGCTGGAGTGCCCCGATCTGGTCCGGCTGGGGGAGGAATTTGTGCTCCTGGGCTCCCCCATGGGCGTCACCGAGCCGGAGCTCGAATACGCTCATCATGCCATGTGGGGACTGGCGGACTTCGACCACCGGACCTGCACCCTGGCCCTCAAGGGGCCGATGCAGTTTGTAGATTATGGTCTGGATCTCTATGCCCCCCAGACCGCTGTGGATCAGGAGGGCCGTCGGGTGCTCATCGCCTGGATGCGGATGCCCCAGGCGGCAGAGGACCCTGGGGACGGCCGGGGCCCCTGGAATGGCATGATGAGCCTGCCCCGGGTGCTGGAGCTGCGGCAGGGTCAGGTTTGCTTTGTCCCCCACCCCAATGTGGAAGGGCTTTTCCGTCCTGTGGACGGCAACTGGGACCAAGCGGTGCGGAACCGTCCCTTCCGGCTGAAAACCACCCTCCGGTCCGGGGACGTGCTGGACGTGTGCGGCTACCGGATTGCGCTGGAGGACGGCCGGATTGTCACCGACCGCAGCCAGGTATTCCCCCATCTGCCCAACTATCGGACCACCGCCCAGACTCCGGCGCTGGACGAGGATTGCTGCCGGCTGGATGTATTTGTAGACGATCATCTGATCGAGATATTTGTGGATGGCGGCCGTTATGTGGTCAGCCATGTGGTCTACGGCCTGAAGGACCGGCTGGAAGGTCCGGTGGAGCAGCTGCTTACCCTCAGGGAGGACGGCTGAGGACCTATTTCAAGGAGAAAGGGAAGGATTGTCCATGATGGATATTACCGCCATTGGCGAAGTATTGATCGACCTGACCCAGACTGGGGTCAATGAGCAAAAGGTACCGCTGTTTGCCGCCAATCCCGGTGGCGCACCTGCCAACGTAGCAGTTGCTGCCGCCCGGCTGGGGGCCAATACCGCGTTTATCGGAAAGGTGGGCCAGGACGGATTCGGCGCCTACCTGACCCGGGTACTGACTGAGAACCAGGTAGACGTGTCTGGCCTGCGGACCGACGATGCTGCCACCACCATGGCTGTGGTGGCCGTGTCCGACACCGGCGAGCGCTCCTTCCGCTTTGTGCGGGGGGCAGACTGCAACCTGAAGCCGGAAGAGGTGGACACTGGGCTGATCGCCAGAAGCAAAGTGCTCCACTTTGGCTCGGTGAGCCTGACCGCCGGTCCCGCCCGGGAGACCACCCTCTTTGCCGCACAGAGAGCCCGGGAGGCCGGTGTGCTGGTAAGCTATGATCCCAACTACAGAGACGCCCTGTGGAGCAGCCAGGAAGAGGCGGTAGCGTGGATGAAGAAGCCCCTGCCCCTGGTGGACGTGCTCAAGCTGTCCGACGAGGAGCTGCCCCTCATCACCGGCACCGACGCCCCCGAAGAGGGAACCCATCGGCTGGAGGCCGAGGGCATCCGTCTGATCCTTGTGACCCTGGGCGACAAGGGCGCCTTTTACCGCTGGCAGGGCAAGACCGGCTTGGTGCCCGGCGTAGCCACCACTGTGGCCGATACCAACGGCGCCGGGGACACCTTCCTGGGCGCAGTGCTCAGCCGTCTGGTACGCCGGGGCGAAAAGCCCCTGGAGGGCCTGACTACCCCGGAACTGGAAGCCATCCTTGCCTTTGCCAACCGGGCGGCCTCCAAGACCTGCTCCCGCAGCGGAGCCATTCCCGCCATGCCCACCATGGCGGAGCTGGAGGAAGGAGACAACGCCCATGAAGCGTAAGCAGACCAAGGAATCCGCCCCGACCACTGCCGGACAGACCGACCGGCTGATCCAGCAGGCGGCGGAGACAACCGCCCCCAAGGCGTCCAAACCCAAAAAGAAAACTAAGGCGGCAGCGCCCCTGACCCCCGCCCAGGTGGGGATCGGAGAAGATTCCTCCGTCTTTGAGCACCGTCTGGCCCGGCACTACGATGAATTGAAGTGGCTCTACTGCGAGCTGTACCACGGCGATTTGGGCGCCTTTGACTACTTCACCCAGATGCTCCGCCGGAGCTGGGAGGACCGCAAGGCGGACCTGCGGGTGCAGGACGCCCAGCGGGAAGCCGATCCCAACTGGTACCGCCGCCGGGAGCTGCTGGGCATGATGCTCTACACCAACGCCTTTGCCGGTACCCTCAACGGGGTGGCCGAGAAGCTGCCCTATCTGAAGGAGTGCGGGGTGAACTATCTCCATCTGATGCCCCTGCTGGAAAGCCCCAAGGGCCGCAGCGACGGCGGCTACGCTGTCTCCAACTTCCGGAAGGTGCAGCCCGAGCTGGGCACCATGGCCGACCTGGAGCATCTGGCGGATTCCTGCCGGAAGGACGGCATCAGCCTCTGTCTGGATTTCGTCATGAATCACACCAGCGAGGACCACGAGTGGGCCAAAAAGGCCCGGGCAGGCGAGCCCGGCTACCGGGAGCGCTACTTCTTCTACGACAGCTGGGATATCCCCCAGGAGTTTGAGAAGACCGTGCCCCAGGTCTTCCCCACCACGGCCCCCGGCAGCTTCACCTGGCTGGACGACTGCAAGCAGGTGGTCATGACCAACTTCTATCCCTACCAGTGGGATCTGAACTACGCCAATCCCATGGTGTTCAACGACATGACCGAGAATCTGCTCTACCTGGCCAACCGTGGTATCGACGTGATCCGGCTGGACGCGGTGCCCTACATCTGGAAGCAGCTGGGCACCGACTGCCGCAATCTGCCCCAGGTCCACACCCTGGTACGGATGATGCGCATGGTGTGCGAGATCGTCTGCCCCAGCGTGCTGCTGCTGGGCGAGGTAGTGATGGAGCCGGCCAAGGTGGCCCCCTACTTCGGCAGCACCGACAAACCGGAATGCCATATGCTCTACAACGTGACCACCATGGCCACCACCTGGCACACCCTGGCCACCGCCGATGTGTCCCTGCTGCGCCACCAGGTGGACGCGGTGTGCGCCCTGCCCCGGGACTTTCTCTTCCTCAACTATCTGCGCTGCCACGACGACATCGGCTGGGGCCTGGACTACCCCTGGCTGAAGGAGCACTTCGGCACCGACGAGGTTGCCCACAAGAAATATCTCAATGATTTCTTTACCGGTAAGCTGCCCGGCAGCAACAGCCGGGGCGAGCTCTACAACGACGATCCCCGGCTGGGTGACGCCCGGCTGTGCGGCACCACAGCCTCCCTGTGCGGAGTGGAGGCCGCCGACTATGAGCGTGACCCCTTCAAGCTGGAGCGGGCAATCTCCTGCGACCTGATGCTCCACGCCTGGATGCTCACCCAGAGCGGCATCCCCGTGCTGTACAGCGGGGACGAAGTGGGGCAGCTCAACGATTACTCCTACCACCACGACGGCGAGAAGTGGGACGACAGCCGCTACATCCACCGGGGCGACTTCCAGTGGGACCTGGCCAAGATGCGCCACGATCCCACCACCCGCCAGGGCAAGCAGTTCATCGGCCTGCGCCGGCTGGAGGAGCTGCGGGCAGCAGAGCCCGCCTTCGACGCCCGGGCGGAGATGTGGACCTTTGACACCGGGGACAGCCGGGTGCTGGGCATCGGCCGGTGGTACCAGGGCCGCAAGCTCATCGCCTTCTTCAATTTCAGCCAGGAATTTGTCACCGTCTCCAACGCTGACCAGGGTCCCTTTGAGGAGCTGATCTACGGCGGGACCTTTGATGATCTCAGGCAGGTAAAGCTCTACCCCTACGGCTTTGCCTGGTACCTGCACACGGAGGAGTGATTGGTCATGAACAAAGCATGGTGGAAAGAGAGCGTTATCTATCAGATCTATCCCCGCAGCTTCTGTGACTCCAACGGCGACGGGATCGGCGACCTGCCCGGCATCACCAGCAAACTGGACTACATCAAGGAGCTGGGCGCCAATGTGATCTGGCTCTCCCCCGTCTACCGCTCTCCCAACGACGACAATGGCTACGACATCAGCGACTATCAGGCCATTATGGAGGAGTTCGGCACCATGGCCGACTTTGACCGCCTGCTGGCCGAGGCCCACGCCCGGGGAATCAAGATCGTTATGGATCTGGTGGTCAACCACACCTCTGACGAGCACGCCTGGTTTGTGGAGAGCCGCCAGTCCCGCGACAACGCCAAGCGGGATTTCTACATCTGGCGGGAGGGCAAGGCGGGTAAAGAGCCCAACAACTGGGGCTCCGCCTTCTCCGGCTCCGCCTGGACCTATGATGACGCCACCGATATGTACTACCTCCACTGCTTTTCCCCCAAGCAGCCCGACCTGAACTGGGATAATCCAGCGGTGCGTAACGCCGTCTTTGACATGATGACCTGGTGGTGCGACAAGGGTATCGACGGTTTCCGCATGGACGTGATCTCCATGATCTCCAAGCGGGAGGGTCTGCCCGATATGCCCACCGGCGGCGCCCCCTACGCCTCCTGCAATCTGGGCTGCTGCAACGGCCCCCACGTCCACGAGTATTTGCAGGAGATGCGCCGGAAGGTACTCTCCAAGTATGACCTGCTCACCGTGGGTGAGTGCGCCGGTGTAACCATCGACCAGGCCAAGCAGTACGCCAACGCCCAGGGCACCGAGCTGAACATGGTATTCCAGTTCGAGCACGTGGACCTGGACGGCGGCGACGCGGTCACCGGCAAATGGAGTACCCGAAAGATCGATCTGGTAGCCCTCAAGAAGCTGCTGTCCCGGTGGCAGAACGAGCTGGAGGACGTGGCCTGGAACAGCCTCTACTTCTGCAATCACGATCAGCCCCGCATCGTCTCCCGGCTGGGAGACGACTCCCCCCGGTATCGGGAACTGTCGGCCAAGTGCATCGCCACCTGCCTCCACCTGATGCAGGGCACCCCCTACGTCTATCAGGGGGAGGAGCTGGGCATGACCAACGTGCCCTTTGGGCCCATTGAGAACTACCGGGACCTGGAGTCCATCAACGCCTACCATGATCTCACCGCCCGGGGCGTCTTCCAGCCGGAGGAGCTGCTGGAGGCCATCGCCTACAAGAGCCGGGACAACGCCCGTACCCCCTTCCAGTGGGACGACTCCCCCAACGCCGGCTTTACCATCGGAGAGCCCTGGATCATGGTCAATCCCAACTACCGGGAAATCAACGCCAAGGAACAGCTGGATCGGGCGGACTCTGTGTTCCACTATTACCAGAAGCTCATTGCCCTGCGCCGCAATTCCCCGGACAGCGAACTCATCGTGTACGGCAGCTACCAGCTGATCCTGCCGGACCATCCCCAGCTGTTTGCCTACCTGCGCACCCTGGATGGCAAGACCCTGCTCACCGTATGCAACCTGTCCGGCCAGCCGGCAGCCTTCGCCCTGCCGGAGGAGCTGGCGGACCGGAAGAGCCGTCTGCTCGTCGCCAACTGGGCGGAGGCCCCCGCCGCCGTTCCCGGCGCGCTGGAGTTCCGGCACTGGCAGGCTGCCGCCTGGGTTCTGGAGTAACATATAAAAAGAGGATCTGCTGCGTTATGCAGCAGATCCTCTTTTTTTTACACCTGTTTGATCTGATACTGTACCGCCTGGCACTCGTCCAGGAACGGGAGGGCCAGCCCGGCATACATCAGCTCGTCGCCGCCGTACACCTTGCCATCCACCAGATAGTCCTTGTTCGGGTCCAGTCCCTTCATACGCAGCAGGGGGCGCACCGGATTGGCGTGGCGCTGGGTCTGGACCACACTGACCACAGCCCGCTCCTGATCGGGAGAGACGTGCATCCAGGCACAGAAGCACTCATGCTGGAAGGGGTCGGTGAGGCGGTAATAGTCCCCCCGCATCACCACATCCCAGTAGGACCGGAAGGCGTCGATCTGGACCGCCACCTCCTCCAGTTCCTCCTGAGACAGCTCATTCAGGTCCAGCTCATAGCCGAAGGTACCGGCAGCGGCCACCACGCCCCGGGTATGGAGGGGAGTGGACCGGTGGGTCAGGCCGTTGGGTACAGCGGACACATGGGCACCCATGGTACAGCAGGGGTAGCAGTAGGAGGTACCGTACTGGATACGCAGCCGGTCCATGGCGTCAGTGTTGTCGGAGCACCAGATCTGGGGGGTATAGTAGAGCATCCCGCAGTCGAACCGGCCGCCACCGCCGGAGCAACCCTCAATGAGCAGATTGGGGAACTCCTGATGGAGGGCCTCCAGGATCTCATATACGCCCAGCACAAAGCGGTGGTACACCTCGCCCTGGCGCTCAGCGGGCAGACCAGCGCTCCACACATCGGTGAGGCTGCGGTTCATGTCCCACTTGACATAGGAGATGTCAGCGCTCTTGAGCATGGTCCGCAGATTGTCCAGAATATACTGCCGCACCTCGGCACGGGTGAGGTCCAGCACCAGCTGGTACCGGCCCCGGGTGACAGGACGGCCGGGGGCCTGGAAGGCCCAGTCAGGGTGAGCCCGATAGAGGTTGGAATTCTCATTGACCATCTCCGGCTCCACCCAGATGCCGAACTTCATACCCAGGCCCTTGATGCGCTCCGCCAGAGGGGCCAGTCCGCCGGGCAGCTTCTCCTGGTTGACGTTCCAGTCCCCCAGTCCGCCAAAATCGTCGTTGCGCTGGCCGAACCAGCCGTCGTCCATGACCATCATTTCCACGCCTACCTTGCTGGCAGCCTGGGCAATGGAATAGATCTTGTCCGCGTCAAAATCGAAGAGGGTGGCCTCCCAGTTGTTGATGAGGATGGGACGGCGGGCGTCCTTCCAGGGACCCCGGCACAGATTGAGGCGGATGGCCCGGTGGAACAGGCGGCTCATATGGCCCAGGCCCTGCCGGGTGAACACCATAGCGGCCTCTGGCGTGGTGAAGGTCTCGCCGGGCGCCAGCTGCCAGCAGAAGTGGAACGGATGGATCCCCATGGTCATCCGGGTCTCATGGAACTGGGTGTGCTCCACCGAAGCCTGGAAATTACCGGAGTACACCAGGGCCATGGCCCAGCAGCGGCCGGTATCCTCGGTAGTATCCGGATCGCACAGTACCAGGAAGGGGTTCTGCTGGTGGCTGGAGGAACCACGGACGCTGCCCGCGGTGTGGACACCCTGGGTCAGGGCAGTCCGTACCGGCTCGCGCTCCCGGGCATAGGCACCGCCCAGGGTAATGAAATCGTGATTGCCAACGGGGAAATCCAGGCAGGCGGAGGTTACCCGGGTCAGCCGGATGGGGGCGGCCCCGTTATTACGCACCCGGACGGCCCGGGTGATCATATCGTACTCCTCCAGAACGCCATACAGCAGCTCCACCGTCAGGCCGCTGCACTTGTCCTGGAGCTCCACGGTCAGCGTCTGGGCGGTCACACCCTCACCGTAGAAGGCGGGCAAACCCTCCAGCGCATACTTGCCCTCGGCAACCGTGTGGTTGATGTAGCGCAGGTCCACAATGTGGCTGCCATCCGCCAGGTCGGCCTCCAGGGCAGGCTGCCGGAAGTCACCCACACCGCTGGAAGAATACTCCTGGGGCTGAGTATCCAGCGACCAAGTGCGATCCATCCCTACCTCGTCCGGGTTGGGAGAGAAACCCCGGTCCTCGGGGCAAATCAGCCGGGAAAGATCTCCCTTTCGCAGTTTCTCACCATAATAGGTGTGAAGCAGCACGCCGGTGGCATCGATCTTCATCTGATAGCTGGTGCTGCGGGTGTGCAGCGTGATGGTACGGCGTTGAGGATCATATTGAATCATACGGTTTCATCCTTTAACAGAAAGAGTAGAGCATGGCAAAAATCAGGGAAACAGCGGTCCCCATATCGCCCCTGCTTAACGGACCATATTATATCACATTGCAGGCTGCGTTTCATCTGCTTTGTCGGATTCTTCTGCCAGATTTCCATTTTACCTCCATATCGCATTATAAAAGCCGGCAAAGCATTGCGATGCAATGCTTTGCCGGCTTTGTTGGCTCATTCCCACTCGCTCCTTTCAGAAGTTTTCTAAACAGATTTGTTTATGAGATTTAGTTCAGATTATTGGTATTCTTTTCATTATTCAGATAGTAAGGGCTATCTGATTTTTTGTTGCCATTGTGTTGCCACGGATGCAGGTCATAGTTACTATAACCCATCATCTCATTTTACCTCGCCAGCTTAGCGCTGTTTTACAAGATCATATCCTGCGGCATCGTTTTCACTCTTGTCGTATGCATTGTTAATATATTTAGTAGGATTCAGATGCCTCTATCCCCAAAAATCCTATTTTCACAGGTCTACATTACCGCTCATCCCGGTTATACCGCCGCGTTTGACTGCGTTTCTGCTCTTTTTCCGCCTGTTCCTGCCGCTTAACAGCGGCCACCGTTTCGGCTACCCGCTCCGGCCCATAGGCCCGGCACAGCCGGTCATAGTCTCTGGCGGTTTCC
>NZ_NFIB01000011.1:0-91295 GCF_002159385.1 Flavonifractor sp. An52 | reverse complement strand
CAACACTGCCAACGAGGATCATCTGCCTCCGCTGGTCAAGCGGAGACGGTGGCTGTCAGCACAAACGCAGGTGGCATAACCGGACATGTTGGGTGTGCGGTTTTCTTGACTATTCCAATCATCCCTGTACGGTGGATATACATTGGACGATATGGCCGTCAGCCGCATCGACTATTGTTACAACATCCGAATAGAGGATGACAGAACCCGGGAGGTGCTCTTTCGCTTGCTGCAAAAATGCCCCACTAAGGCGATATATACCACACGCGGAATCAACTACGCTACCTCTATATATAGCCGCAGCAAGAGCAGGGTTGTCAATGTTTACGACAAAACAGCAGAGCGCACAGCCAAACACCTTGCTACTGGTAGTTGCAGCGATCTGCCGCAGGCCTATGAGCAGGATATCATCCGGATGGAGTTACAACTTAAAGTAGACCACCTCAAATACATGGCTCGGCGCGGCGTCCGCCGGAGCGTCAAAAATTGGATCCACATGGGCATGGAGTACCATTACTTAAACAAACTCTATGGGATGTTTCCAAAAGGTGACTTTTACACATTCACTCAGGCGGCGTTGATTATTGACTCCGCTGCATACAGGACAAAAATGAAAGACCGTTTGAAGGGCTTCCTCCATATCATTGCGGACAAAGACATGGATGCAGCAAAGGCAGAGGTCTCTTACAACACTTATCGACGCTAGTGTGCTCGTCCATCCAACTATTCGGTGCTGGTACTCGCTCATACCTGTCCAAGCTGACCTCAAAAAATGGTGGAGAGGGGCCGTTACAGTCAGTCAGCCAGCAACCGGCCGGAGTCTCAAGCAAAACTCGATATATGGCGCCCAATCGTTTCACAAAGCGCAGTGGTCTATCCATCTACGATCACCACCATCCACTCCGTATCGGTCGCCGCCCAGTACCTGCGAGATAGCTCCAGGCGCTCTACATGGGCCTTTTTCTTCAACTGTCCTCGCTGCACTAGCTCTCTTACACCTTTGTGTCCATCAGCGTACCGGATGACAAAGTCGGTAGCCCACCCGGTCTGTAGGTAGTCCGTGCGTATGCCCGCCCGTGATATGCGGCCCATGATGTCGGCATCCAGAGGACAACCTACCTGATAACTCTGCACCCACGCTTGCTCCTCCAACCATCGTGCGTAATTCCTCGCCCACTTACTGTGCAGGCATACGATATCTCCGTTCTTGTTACTGTAAAATCGGATGTCTCGTGTGCGCTCTCCCGTCCGTTCCATGTATCTTGCCCCCCCTAAATAGTTACTCCTCCAGCTATTTCTGTACCAGCAATTTTTGCTTATCTCCCTTGAATTAACTCAAAATTTCGATGATGGCACGGAATTAGCTCAAAATTTTGCGTCCAAAAATTGAATTAAATCAAAAATTTGATGATACTACCCGCAAATTTTTCATTTAATTCAAATTTCGCTGTCAATTTTTTGAGTTAATTGCCATTTCCCTTAGATACCATGTGATCGTCCCACTCCAACCTGGTCGTTTGTCCAACCATTTTGACCACAAGCTGCTCGACAATTCTTTTTCCGAAAAAGTTCGGTAAAAGTCAGAATCAAGATAAAACCGGGCTAAAAACAGAAAAGAAATAAAAAAAGAGCCCGGGGAAACGAATTTCCTCGGACTCTTTTGTGAGTCATTATTTAGGGACAATGTGCTTGTTTGCGGGGGGACAAGTACACAATTACTTGCCCAGCTGCTTGGCGATCTCCTCAGCGAAGTTCTCCTGCTTCTTCTCGATGCCCTCGCCCTTCTCAAAGCGAACAGCGTTCTTGAAGGTCACAGCGCCGCCCAGAGCCTTGGCAGCGGAAGCGATATACTGCTCCACGGTCATGGAGTTGTCCTTCACGAACTCCTGCTGCAGCAGGCAGTTCTCCTTATAGAACTTGCCCAGCTTGCCAGCCACGATGCCCTCCTTCACCTTCTCAGGCTTGGAAGCCATCTTGGGATCGTTCTCCATCTGGACCAGCAGGATCTTCTTCTCCTCGTCCAGAGTGGCCTGATCCACCTGGCTCTTGTCCCAGAAGCGGGGATTCAGAGCGGCGATCTGCATGGCCACATCCTTACCAACGGTCTCAACCTGCTCGGCGGACAGGCTGGTCTCCAGGTTCACCAGCACGCCGATCTTGCCGCCGGCATGGACATAGGGCACGGAGATACCATCGGTGAAGAAGGCAAAGCGGCGGACCTTGATGTTCTCGCCGATGACCAGCACCATCTCCTGCTGCTCCTCCTGCACGGTGCGGCCGTTGCCATAGGGCAGAGCCATCAGAGCGTCCAGGTCAGCGGGCTTGTTGGCGGCCACAACAGCGGCAACACCCTTCACGAAGTCGACAAACTTCTCGTTCTTGCCCACGAAGTCGGTCTCGGCGTTAACCTCGACCACCACGCCCACGCCGTCCACCACGGTAGCGTAAGCCATACCCTCGGCAGCGATGCGGCCAGCCTTCTTCTGGGAAGCAGCCAGACCCTTCTCGCGCAGGATCTCAACAGCCTTTTCCATGTTGCCCTCGGCCTCGGTGAGGGCCTTCTTGCAGTCCATCATACCCACGCCGGTCATCTCGCGCAGGGCCTGTACGTCTTTTGCAGTGATTGCCATGATCACATTACCTCCATCTCAATTATAAAAAGGAGCGCCCGCCCGCGCGGGCGGGCGCTCCTGTCCTTTGTTTGGGTAAATTACTCAGCGGCCTCGGTCTTCTCGGTCTCCTCAGCGGCGTCCTGGCCCTGCTTGCCCTCCTGGATGGCGTTGGCCATCACACCGGAGATCAGCTTGATGGCGCGGATGGCGTCATCGTTGCCAGGGATCACGTAGTCGATCTCGTCGGGGTCACAGTTGGTGTCCACGATAGCCACGATGGGGATGTTCAGCTTGCGGGCCTCGTTGATGGCGTTGCGCTCCTTGCGGGGGTCAACCACGAACAGAGCACCGGGGAGCTTCTTCATCTCCACGACGCCGCCCAGGTACTTCTCCAGCTTGGCGATCTCGCCCAGGTGCTTCATGACTTCCTTCTTGGGGAGCATATCGAAGGTGCCGTCCTCCTGCATCTTCTTCAGCTGGTTCAGACGCTCCACGCGGCCGCGCATGGTCTTGAAGTTGGTGAGCATACCGCCCAGCCAACGGGCATTGACATAGTACATACCAACGCGCTCAGCCTCTTCCTTGATAGCCTCCTGAGCCTGCTTCTTGGTGCCCACGAACAGCAGGGTCTGGCCGGACTCGCCCAGAGAACGGACGAAGTTATAGGCCTCCTCCAGCTTCTTCACGGTCTTCTGCAGGTCGATGATATAGATGCCGTTGCGCTCGGTGTAGATATAGGTGGCCATCTTGGGGTTCCAGCGACGGGTCTGGTGACCGAAGTGAACGCCCGCCTCGAGAAGCTGCTTCATAGATACGACTGCCATGGTAAAAATTCCTCCTTTAATTGTTGATTCCTCCACCCGGTTCATTCGGAGCCGGCCAACCTCCAAGCGGAAGCACCTGGCCCCCCGTCCGCGGGTGTGCGTAATCATGCCCGAATATAATATCACAGTGTTTCCAGTTTTGCAAGGATTTTTTCGCCGCAAAAAATGAAATGCAAATGCTATCGTAAATCCCGAAGGGGGGCAATCCCCCAGAGGGATTTATTTTTTGCCCAGAAAAGGGGGTGCAGCAGAGCCATGAAATACCTTACCCTCAAGGACCGGCGGCTTATCGCCAAGCTCTACCGTCAGGAGGCCCGCGTCCTGGACATCGCAAATAAGGTCGGGTGTCACCCTGGAACCATCTACGAGGAGCTTCGGCGTGGTGCTACCGGGAAACTGGACGAAAACCAGAGGCCGGAGTACGACCCGGACCTGGCACAAAAGGAGGTCCGGGCGTCTATCAGACGCCGCGGCAACCACAGAAAGGCACCGATGCCTAACACAAAAGAGGAGGACTGAACATGAGCAAGACCATTGAGCTTTGCAAGGTGCGCCAGGGTGAGTTTTTCACCATTGACGGCGTGGAATTTGTCAAGCTGGACGAGAAGATGGGCGGCGCGTTTGCCGTTACCACCGATACCCTGCCGGATACCGGCCCCTTTGAACACGAGGACGCGGAGCGCAACGACCACAACAATTTCGTTGGTAGCCGCCTGATGGCCGACATCCTGGAATGGGCCAACAACCACCCGTCTATCAAGGACGCCATACTGGAGCGGCCTATTGATCTCACTTCCATGGACGGCATGACCGACTATGGGATGCCCTGCGTAAAGGCCAGAACTCTGACCATCGACGAGTTCCGCAAATACCGCTGCTACATCCCCCTGACGAGCAAGCCGTGGTGGACCGCTACACCTTGGTGTACGGACAACTCCCCGTACTCCGGCGCCTACTACGCGTACCGCATCTATACCGACGGCTCTGTGTACTACAGCTACGTCTGCTACGAGTTCTTCGCCCCGCGCCCCGCTTTTTATCTGAAATCCTCAATCCTTGTATCTATCAATGATGGAGCGCCGGATAAGGGAATCCGCGACTTCTCCGACACGGACCTTATCGACGAGCTGTACCGGCGGAGGAGGGAGAGCTATGACCCGGACTGAGAGAAGGGCGCTCCAGCGTAAGCGCCGTATCTTCGCGGCGAGAGCCGTTATCTGTCTGGTGGCACTTCTGGCCGTCATCACCCTGGTGCTTGCGGTGACAACGCCGACTGCTGCGGAGGGCGAGGCTGATGCAGGTTCCACCAAACCGCCGTGCGTTTCCATCATCCCGGAAGAAACTGAGCAGGCCAGCCGTGACCCTGCTGAGTACCTTGCAAAGACGCTCTACGGAGAGGCGCGCGGATGCTCGACCGTCGAACAAGCTACCGTCGTTTGGTGCGTTCTGAACCGCGTTGACGATGAAAGCGGCCTGTGGCCGGATGACATCATCGGAGTGGTTAAGCAGCGCCTCCTGGCACACATCCTGTGCGTCCGGCACATTGTTCAGCAGCGAGTAGGCCAGCCGCAGCAACTGATCGGAATAAGTGTCCACCAGCCGCCGGGCCAGCGCCTCCCTGTCCTGTCCTTCCATGGTCCTCCCTCCTTGCCTTGTGGATTGGAACGCGTTCACCTGGAATACACCTGGGCAAAGCCAAACGTGACAAAACCTCCGGCCGAAGCCGGAGGTTTTTCAAGTCAGCTCTGGTTTTTCTCCCGCCACCAGGCGGCAGATTCCTGCCAGGCAGCGGTATTTTCCGTAGTCTGAGTTCTGGGGACCAGCCCCACCTCGTCGGTCAGGAACCGGCCCAGCCAGGCGGAGAAAATAGCTGCCCCGTCCTGGTTCAGGTGTCCGCCGTCATAGAGATGCTCCGTAGGGATCAGCCCCATCTCCTCGAAGCTGTCCGACCAGTTGTATACCAGCGTCTCCCCATCCAGAGCCAGAATGTCTGCCGTATTGCGGGCGTACTGTTCCTGGGTGCAGCGGGTATAGCTGGGATTGAAGGTGACGATAGGCTGGGCGCCGTGCTCCCGGCAGAGGTCCAGGATCCTGCCCAGCCATACCAGGTTGGCGGCGTAGTCCTCCTCCGACACTGTGCGGTTACCTTCCACCACCGTTTCTCCCACGCCGTCCATCACCTGATCCACCGGCGTAAAGCCCTTGTAGTAGTCCCCCTGTACCGGGATTACCGCTTTTTTCAGGTCGCTTTTCCGCAGCTCCTTCCACCGGCTGTGGTAGAGGGACAGGTCAAAGAGCAGTCCGGTCCGCAGGTCCTCCTCAGACGCTGTGAAAATAGCGCCCAGTTTGTTGACCGAGAAGGGCATCTGGCTCACATTCTGCTGGGTATAGTTCTGGTACTGCTTAAAGTACAGAGAGGTACCCTCCAGCACCACGGCGGAGGGAGACTGGGTTTGGAAAATCTCCTTCAAATACCAATAGGTAATGGACAGAGGCTGTTCCGAGCCCCCCATCACATACCCCGTCAGGCCGGAGGCATCGTACACCACCGAGGGGTTGAAATCGCAGTAGGCAAAGGAGCTGCCCAGATAGATCACGTCCAGGCTGTCCTCCGGTTCCGCCTGGAAGGCACTCCAGGTGGCTCCGTACATGGTCTGTGAGGGCCGCAGAACGTCGGAGATAAAATTGACCATCACTGCCGTCAGCAGCAGGAAGAGGAGGGCAAAGAAGCACTCTTTCCCCTTGTTCAGGCGCTTCATTGGTGTATCCCCTCCTTAAAAACTAAATCCATACATAAAATCCTGGGCGTCATACCCTGCTCCATAGCTGCCGAAGATCAGGCAACCAAAGAGGAGCACCCACAGGATGCACCACCGTACCAGCCGGGGCTGTTGCAGATAGGTCTTCCATAGATTGTATCGCTTGCTCAACAAATCCACCAGCAAGAGCAGCAGAAGCCCTGCAGCGGCCGCCAGCAGCTCCCACCGGTCCAGGCCCATGCTCTGGCGCACCCACAGGGGGCCGTGGAGCATCCCGCCCAGAACCGCCAGGGCATTGGACAGAGAACTGGCCTTGAAGAACACCCAGGCCACCGTGGCCAGCAGAAAGGTGATCGGGATCTGCACCCCATGCCGGAAGGGACCGTCCTCCCTGATGTGGAGCAACCGGTACCCGCCATCCCGCAGGGGCGCAGTAACCGCCCCCATCACCTGATAGAGGCCGTTGAGCACGCCCCACACTACAAAGGTCATGGCCGCCCCGTGCCACAGGCCGCTGACTGCAAAGACGATGAGTACATTCAGATATTTCCGGGCGGTGCCCCGCCGGGAGCCGCCCAAGGGGATGTAGAGGTAGTCCCGGAACCAGTTGGACAGGGACATATGCCACCGCCGCCAGAATTCTGCAATGGACCGGGAAAAATAGGGTGTGTCAAAGTTCTCCCGCAGGGTGAAGCCCATGCTGTGGGCCACACCCAGGGCCATGTCTGTGTAGGAGGAGAAATCACAATAGATCTGGAGGGAAAAGGCCGCCGCCGCTCCCATCACCTGCAGCGCGCCAAAGGTCTCCGGCGCCCCGAAGATGGTGTTGACCAACACCGCCAGCCGGTCAGCCAGCACCATTTTCTTAAAGGCACCCCACAAAAAGCGCACCAAACCCTCCCGGAACTTGTCCCAGTCAAAGGGGTGCGGTTCCCGGAACTGGGGGGTAAGCTCCCCCGCCCGACCGATGGGGCCGGACACTACCTGGGGGAAGAAGGAGAGAAACAGGGCATGGAGCAGGAAATTTCCCTGGGCCTCCGCCTTGCCCCGCCATACGTCGATTACATAGCCCATGGCCTGGAAGAGGTAGAAGGAGATACCCACCGGCAGCACAATGTCCAGTACCGGCACATTCCAGGCAATCCCCATGCCGTGAAGAACTTCTCCCACCATAGATAGGGCGAAGTTGACATATTTGAATAGGAAAAGCAGTACCACGTCGGTCAGCAGGCAGAGCACCAACACCCACCGCTTTTTCTTCTTTCCTAGGGAGATCCCCGCCACATAGGAGGTGAGGATCACAAAGAGCAGCAGGGTGAGATAGACCGGCTTGGCACACAGATAGAAAAACCAGCTTGCCAACAGCAGCCACAGGTTCCGCACCTTCCGGGGCAGCAGAAAATAGCCCAGCGCTGTTACCGGAAAAAAGCAGAAGAAGGGCAGGGATAAAAAGGTCAAGAGCGGTCACATCCTTTAAAAAGCCCGCCGGGCTTTGCTCCGGGGCCTCTGGCTCCGAAGTCCGCCGCGGCGGGCCGTGATCTGAGGGATTACTTGTTCATCTGGGCGCTCATGGCCTGGTCAAAGTGCTCGTTGATCTGCTTGGTGAACTCCAGAGCAGCATTGTAGCCCATCTTCTTGTGGCGGTTGTTCATGGCCGCCACCTCGATGATGACCGCCAGATTCCGGCCCGGCTTCACCGGGATGGTGAGGGAGGGCACCTGTACGTCCAGAATGGTGGTGTACAGGTTCTCCAGGCCCAGCCGGTCATACATGGCCCCGTCCTTCCACTGCTCCAGGCTGATGACCATGTCGATCTCCGCCTCTTCTTTAACAGCGCTCATACCGAAGAGGCGGCGCACGTCAATGACGCCGATGCCCCGCAGCTCGATATAATGGCGGATGAGCTCGGGCGCAGTACCCATCAGGCCGCCGGTGACAGTCTGCTTGATCTCCACCGCGTCGTCGGCGATGAGGCGGTGTCCACGCTTCACCAGCTCGATGGCGGTCTCACTCTTGCCCACACCGGACTCGCCCAGCAGCAGCACGCCCTCGCCGTATACCTCCACCAGCACACCGTGGCGGGTGATGCGGGGGGCCAGGTAGGATTTCAGGGAGGCAATGATGGTGCTCATGAGCACACTGGTGGTGTCCTGGCTGCGGAGCACCGTCCGGTCGTATTTCTCCGCCATTTCCATGCACTCCGGGAAGGGATCAATGCCCCGGGAGACGATAAGGGCAGGAATATCCTGGCTCAGCAGCAACTCAAAGCTCTCCCGCCTCTGATCCGGCGTCAGGCCGGAGAGGTAGGTATCCTCCACCTTGCCAATGACCTGGAGCCGGTGGGGATCGAAGTAGTCGAAAAATCCGGTAAGCTGCAGGCCGGGACGATTCACGTCCTCCGTGCAGATAGCCTGGTCCTCATAGCCCTCCGCCCCGCGGAGCACCTCCAGATTAAACTTTTTGATCAATTCGCCCAGTTTGACGGTGTACAAGCTTTCCATAGCTCTTCCTCCTATAAAGGCGGGTTGTCCCCCGCCGGTCATTTCAAAGCGATTTGTTTTATTATAATGCGTACTGAACAAAGCCACAAACCTTGAAAACCAAGGTTTTCAAGGCCAAATGGCTTTGTTCAAGTGCAAGGGTTTTGGACGAGATCGTCCAAAAAACCTCGCACTTTCCGTTGGTGCGTTGAGACGCGCCAACGGAAATACGCATTGTAACAATGGCTGAATTTTATAAAAACAGCCACTTCGAGCTGTTTTTATGAAATTGCGCAGCTACCTCCGCGCGAATAAACCGCATCGCGGTTTATTCAGTAGACATTATTATACCATTCTCTCCTCCCGATTTGCAACCGGGAAGGCAATTTGCCAAAAGAAGCGGTGTGGTAAGAACCTGTGTACAGGCCCCCGCAGAAAAATTCCAGTCATTTTGAAAAAAGCACTTGCATTTTTTCGAAAGTTCTGCTATCATATCGTTCGATGCTTTTGTAAGCGTATCCTGACGAGCGAGGAGGTATAAGTGAATGGCCAAATGTGAATTTTGCGACAAGGGTGTCGTGTTCGGTATTAAGGTGTCCCACTCTCACCGCCGCACCAACCGCCCCTGGAAGCCCAATGTGAAGCGCGTCAAGGCGATCGTCAACGGCACGCCCAAGCACGTTTATGTGTGCACCAGATGCCTCCGTTCGGGTAAGGTCACCCGCGCTGTGTGATTGACCGATAGAAAAAGGACTGCCCAGTCGGGCGGTCCTTTTTTCGTTTTCAGGCATGACAAGCCCCCCCTTCTGTGCTATACTGAACCCAGCTTGACAAATGAGGAGGTCCTGCTATGAGCGACTGTCTGTTCTGTAAGATCGCCGCCGGGGAGATCCCGTCCAACAAGGTCTACGAGGACGATCAGGTCTTTGCCTTCTATGACATCGATCCCCAGGCGCCCACCCATTTCCTGGTGATCCCCAAGGCCCACATCGGCTCCTGCGGCGAGATCACCGCCGACAATGCCGGCGTGGTGGCCCATATCTTTGAGGTCATTTCCAAAGTGACCGCCCAGCTGGGCATCACCGACTTCCGAGTGGTGTCCAACTGCGGAGAGCAGGCGGGCCAGTCGGTCCACCACCTGCACTTCCATGTGCTGGCGGGCCGGGATATGACCTGGCCTCCGGGCTAATCCCCCAAAGAAAAGCGGCCGCGCTGTGCGCGGCCGCTTTTGTCATGCCTCTTTCTTCTTTAAATGCCCCTCCAGCCAGGCCAGCACATCCTCATAGACCTGCTGGTGGTTGGTCTCATTGAGCATTTCGTGGCGGCCCTCCGGGTAAAGCTTGACGGCAACATCCTTTACACCCGCCTCCTTGAACCAGCGGGCCACTTTTTTGACGCCCTTGCCCTGCTGGCCCACCGGGTCCCGGTCTCCGGCAAAGAAGTATACCGGCGTATTGGGGTCCAGCCGGGCCAGAGTGCTCTTCCTGGCCAGCAGATTGAGCCCGTGCATCATGTCGTGGAACATACTCACCGTGGGCAGGAACTGGCACAGGGGATCGGCACAGTAGGCGTCTACCACCGCCTGATCCCGGGAGATCCAGTCCGCCCCGGTGCGGGTGGGCTTGAACTGCTTGTTGTAGGCTCCCACGGACAGGTTGTCCAGCAGTTTGCTGTGGGCCCTGGGGCCTTTGGTTTTCAGAAGCAGGCCGGAGAGGGCCAGCCCCGCGTTCACTTTGGCGGGCGCTTCCTGGCCTGTACCCGACAGGATGGCCCCGTCCACTGTACCCGGCCAGTAACTGAGATAACCCCGCACCACAAAGGAGCCCATGGAGTGACCCATGATAAAATAGGGAGCCTCCGGGCAGGCCTCCCCTGCCAACCGCCTCAGGGTGCGGGTGTCCTTGAGCACATACTTCCACCCATCTTTGTCGGCAAACCAGCCGTACTCCGACGGGTCCGTCGCCGTGCGGCCGTGGCCCAGATGGTCGTGACCCACCACCCAGTAGCCGCACTCTGCCAGAAACCGGGCAAAGTCGTCATACCGGCCGATATACTCCGAAATGCCGTGGACCAGCTGCACGATGGCCCTGGGCCGCTCCGTCTCCCCTTTCCACCAGGTGGCTCCCACCAGATGGACTCCATCGCTGGAGGGGAAGGTAAATTCCTGCGTCGTCACCATAGAAATCCGGCTCCTCTTATGGTATAATATCGGGTGCTATTTAGTTTAGTCTATTCCATTGCCCGGTATCCGTCAAGAGCAAGGAACGGAAACCGGGAGAAAGGACGCAGAACATGAACGCTGTGGAACGGTTTTTAAAGTACGTCACCTATGATACCCAGTCAGACGAGCACAGCCAGACCACTCCCACCACCGAAAAGCAGAAGGTACTGGGGGAGACCCTGGCCGCGGAACTGAGTCAGATGGGTCTGCACAACGCTCACATGGACGAGTATGGCTACGTCTACGGCTGGCTGCCCGCCACTCCGGGCTGTGAGGGCATCCCCTGTATGGGCCTTATCGCCCACATGGACACCTCCCCCAGCGCCCCCGGCGCTGATGTAAAGCCCCGCATTGTCCACTATGAGGGGGGCGACATCCTCCTGAACGCGGAAAAGCAGATCACCATGAAGGCCGCCGAGTTTGAGAGCCTGTCCAAATATGTGGGCCAGGACCTGATCGTCACCGACGGCACCACCCTGCTGGGAGCCGACGACAAGGCTGGCGTGGCGGAGATCATGTCCGCTGTGGAATATCTCACCCTCCACCCCGAGATCCCCCATGGCCGCATTGCCGTGGGCTTCACCCCCGACGAGGAGGTGGGCAGCGGTGCCGACCACTTCGACGTGGCGGGCTTCGGCGCGGCGGTGGCCTATACCGTGGACGGCGGCGAGCTGGGCGAGCTGGAGTATGAAAACTTCAACGCCGCCAGCGCTCAGATCACCATTCATGGCGTGAACATCCACCCCGGCTCCGCCAAAAACAAAATGAAGAGCGCCATTCTCATGGCCGTGGAACTGGTCAACCTGCTGCCTCCCGCCGAGACCCCTGCCCACACCGAGGGCCGCGAGGGCTTCTACCACCTGTGCGAGATGTCCGGCGACGAGACCACCGCTACCCTCTCCTATATCATCCGGGACCACGACCGGGCCAAGTTTGAGAACCGCAAGGCCTTCCTGACCCGTGTTGTGGACTATCTCAACGCCAAATATGGTGCCGGCACGGTGGAAATGGAGTTGAAGGACTCCTACTACAATATGCTGGAGCAAATCGAGCCCCATATGTACCTGATCCATCGCGCCCGGGCCGCCATGGAGGCGGTGGGTGTCACGCCTCTGGAGGTACCTATCCGTGGCGGCACTGACGGCGCCCGGCTGAGCTATATGGGTCTTCCCTGCCCCAATCTGTGTACCGGCGGCGTCAACTTCCACGGGGTCCACGAGTATATCCCGGTGGACGCCCTGCACAAGATGACCGACGTGCTGGTCCATCTGGTGAAGGCCTGAACAAACGCAAAACAGCGCCATCTGTTGAACAGATGGCGCTGTTTTTTATGGTCCTTCTGTTTTATTTGCCCGTGGCTTCCGTCAATTTCTGATACAGCTTCATCAGCTCCGCCACACAGGTGGTCTCGGTGGTAGTCTTGATGTCAAAGCCATAGGCGCGCATAACGGCCTTGTCGTTCTGCTGATGAGCCTTGCGCAGCTCGGGGGGCATGGTGGTTTCGTCGTAGAGATCGGCCAGGCTGGAGTCGGGATAGAGGGCCCGGGCGTCCAGAATGGCCTGGGCGGTCTCCTCGATTTTGGCCTTCTGTTCGTCGGTAGGCGTGGGCCAGGGGAAGTTGTTGTAGACGATGTCTTTTGAATAGCGGTAGTCACTTTTCAGACGGCCACATACCGCCCTCATCCATGCCATATGGACATTGGAGGTCAGAACACCAAAATGATAAAGGGTAGCGTCCGGAATAATCTGAACAAGGTTTGACGCAATGGTATCCTTATCCATAAACCCTATTGGAACATACCGACGTTTTTCAGAAGATACCCCCGGAATAATAATATAGTCAGTATCTGGTTGCGCAATCTGGCAAAACAGCGTAGGGGTTTCTGCAAATTTTCTTGTAGCTGCTGCTTTACTGTTAGCACGAAATGTGCGGACTGTTTCCACCCTGCGCAGCACCTCTTTACATGACCGCAATTCATTAGGCGCAGCATCTACTAACCATAAGCAGTATCTTTTCTTATTATTTATAAATTCTTCAGCACCAATATATAAATGAATCCATTTTTGAGAAATTGGCTCCTTCTCTATTAAGGCGCATTTCTCCTCTTCATTGAGTATAAATCCTCCGCCATCTCGCGGCATACTGCCAAATCTCATCTTGGGCACATCACACAACGGTATACTCCTATTTTCAATAAAGACATTTTCAGCGTCTAACAGATAACCGTTAATATTACTTACTTCCATAGGTCTTTCTGAAGTAAAGAGCATCTTTTTCTTTTTGTTAGAGGCTACACTAAATCCGACGATAACACAGTGAACACGCGCCTTTAATTTTGCCTCACTGTCCCATCGGAACGTCCTATGAGCAAAATCAATATGAATATGTTCCGCAAACAAAGGTTCCCATACAGAAGCAACGGATTGTCCCTGACATATTGAATTGGTGGATACAAATGCACATCTTATTGAAGTTCCCTGAATTAGCTTTGTTGCTTTTGCATACCATCCTGCAACATAATCAATTTCCCCAACTTTTTTGCAATTTGGAAATGCCTGCGCCAGTTCATCATGCTGCTCCCTTGTCATCATCATTCCACCCACAAACGGCGGGTTGCCCATGATGTAATTCAGTTCCTGCTTTGGCACCACGCTCTCCCAATCCATCCGCAGGGCGTTGCCCTCCACGATGTTGGCATAGGATTTCAGCGGCAGGAAATCCAAAGACATATGTATGATGTCCTCAGTCTCCTTCATCATCTGGCTCTCGGCGATCCACAGGGCGGTCTTGGCCACCGAGACGGCGAAATCGTTGATCTCGATGCCGTAGAACTGGCCGATGGAGACCTGAATGGGGTTGATAAAGTCACCCAGGACGATCTGGTTGCTGAGGCTGCGCAGCACCTCGTTTTCCAGCTTGCGCAGGGAGATATAAGTCTCGGTCAGGAAGTTGCCCGAACCGCAGGCCGGGTCCAGAAATTTCAGGCCCGCCAGCTTATGCTGAAAGTCTTTCAGGCGGCGTTTCCGGGTGGTCTCCACCGCCACAGCCTGAATGTCCGCCAGTTCCCCCCGTAAGTCGTCCAGAAACAGCGGGTCAATGACCTTGTGGATATTCTCGATGCTGGTGTAGTGCATTCCGCCGGAGCGGCGGGTCTCCGGGTTCAGGGTGCTCTCAAACACAGCGCCGAAAATGGTGGGACTGATGGAGGACCAGTCAAAGTCCGCGCTGGCCCGCTGGAGAATCAGTTCCACAATGGTCTCGTCCAGCCGGGGAATGATGATATGCTCATCGGCAAACAGCCCGCCGTTGACATAGGGAAAGGAAGCCAGATCATCGTCCATATAGGGGTCCCGGTCCTCCGGCCTGGTATCCAGCACCTGGAACAGATCCATCAGGGCACGGCGGGCGTCGCTCTGGTGGCGCTGCATATAGTCGTGAAATTTGCCGTGGCCCCCGAAAATCTCCGCGTCCTCGGCGTACAGGCAGAACACCAGCCGGACGCACAGGGCGTTCAGGCTCTTCAGCGTCTCCGGGGATTCCGGGTCCTTGTACTGCTTCAAAAGCGTATCGTACAGGGCACCCACGATCTCACCGGCCTGTAAGGAGATCTCCATCTCCTTTTTGATGTTTTCATCCCCGGTGTCCACCAGGAAATTCAGGCGGTGATATTCCTTCTCCAGGCCGGCCAGGGCCACTACTTCCGGCTCGTCATTAGGGCGGTTCATGTCGTGGACGTGAAACTCCCGGAAATTGCATACCACGATCCACCGGGGGTTCTTGTCGTGGGGCAGATAGCCCGCGTAACGGCGGGCCTGCTGATAGGGCGTCAGCATGGAGCCGTCGGACTGCTTGTAGCCCCGCCGCAGGTCGATGTCCGCCCCCTTTTGCTCAATAAGGACACGGGTATCCTTGATATATCCGTCAATGAAGCTGACATGGTCCAGCTTCACAGGACACTCAAACTCAATGGCCTTCTCCGGCTCCGCCACACCGTAGACATTCCGAAGCAGGTCGATCCAGAAACGCTGGGTCTCCTGCTTCTCGTCGCCCCGGCCTGCCCAATAGGCTGTAAACTCCTTCGCCGCTGCCCTCTGCTGCACATCTGTCATGACTTCCGATCCTCCTGGGTGCTGATTTACTGTTTTTATTAAGCATAGCATAGACCGGTTCATATTTCCAGCCGCTGCATCAGATTCTCCTGCCGCCGGTTGGACAGAAAAAGTCCCCTCCGTTGGGAGGGGACTTTTTTACATCACCATTTGGAAGAACTGCCAAATCAGCTTACCGCCGTAGAAAATAATGATAATACCGCAGATGATGTTGATGACCCGCAGGATCTTGTCGTTGAAGCGGGCGGAGAAGAGGGAGATCAGCACCGTGATGCCGAAGAACCACAGGAAGGAGGCGGTGGAGGAACCCAGAATCAGCTGGGTGCTCACCCCGCCGGGGTTGCCCGCCCGGAAACCGCCAAACAGCATGGTACCATCGATAATGGCCTGGGGATTGAACCAGGTGACCACGCAGGCCTTGGCCGCCACCTTGGGCAGAGAGATGTTTACATCCACATTGTTGTCCATGGTGGGCTTATCCCGCAGCAGACTGATGCCGATCCAGATCACGATGGCGCCGCCCACCAGCAGAATAACCATCTGCAGCCAGGTGAAGTGTTCCATCAGCGCGCCGATGCCAAAGAAGCAGGCCAGCGCCAGGGTCACATCGAAGAATACCACGATGAGGGCAGTCAGCAGCGCCTTGTGCCGAGGCTGAGTCAGAGCTGAATTGATGACGAACAGGTTCTGCATTCCGATGGGGGCCACATAGGCCAGGCCAATGCCAAGACCGGTCAAATAGGGCGGCATGGAAATTCCTCCTAAAAAATACTTTTCATTTTTACAACCTGGTAGTATTATAGTACCTATCTTCTCCCAACGCAAGAACGCAGAAATTTCGTACCAGGTAAGGAGGAACTGACCTGTGGAACATGAAAACTGTCCCTGCATGGAGACCTGCCCTCTGAACCACGCCCTGTCCCTTATCGGCGGCAAGTGGAAGATGCAGATCCTGTGCTCCCTGTATAATAATGGCCCCACCCGGTACAACCAGCTGAAAAAGACCCTGGACGGGGTATCCAACACTGTGCTGGCCAATGCCCTTCGGGAGCTGGAAGAGGACAAACTGGTCACCCGGACAGAGTATCTGGAGGTACCGGTGCGGGTGGAATACAGCATCACAGAGCCCTGCAAACAGCTGATCCCCATTCTGGATCAGTTGGGTAACTGGAGCATCTCCCTCTAAATACAAAAAAGCCGCGGGCAAAGCCCGCGGCTGGATAGAAACTCAGTCTTTGTGGGTCATATTGAACTTGACCCGGTTCCAGAAGGTATCCTTCTCGTATCCCTTGGAGACCCGGAACTTCCATTCCGCGTCCCTGGCCTGCCTGCGGCAAACCCGCTCGGCAGAACTCATCCGGTCCTCGGGGGGCAAAGTCTGGCTCATCTTGATCTGCAAACCAGCAAACCCGAACATACTGTACTCCTTTCTCAGTCGCACCAGTAACAGGGATTCCTTCTGGCTTAAACATACCAGAGCGGTATCCAAAAGTCAACCGTTGAAAATCACCCAGAAACGCCGTTTAACGGCGGTTAGGAGAATCTATATGGCTAAAACATTGGTATTGGCGGAAAAGCCCTCGGTAGCGCGGGAATTGGCCCGTGTGTTGGGCTGCAAAAAGTCCGGCGAGGGCTTTCTGGAGGGGGAGCGCTACATTGTCACCTGGGCCCTGGGCCATCTGGTGGAGCTGGCGCCCCCGGAGGACTATGACAAGGCTTGGGCCAAGTGGGATATGCTTACTCTGCCCATGCTGCCCGACAGAATGAAAACGGTGGTCATTCCTCAGTCCGGGCGGCAGTTCCGGGCGGTACAGGCCCAGATGCGCCGTGGCGACGTCAGCGATCTGGTCATCGCCACCGACGCCGGCCGTGAGGGAGAATTGGTAGCCCGGTGGATCATGGAGAAGGCGGGCTGGAAGAAACCGGCCAAACGGCTGTGGATCTCCTCCCAGACTGATAAGGCCATCAAGGAGGGCTTTGCCCACCTGCGCCCCGCCGCCGACTACGACAACCTGTACCACTCCGCCCGGGCCCGCAGCGTGGCCGACTGGGTGGTGGGCCTCAATGTCACCCGGGCTCTCACCTGCAAGTACAACGCTCAGCTGTCCGCCGGACGGGTCCAGACCCCCACCCTGGCCCTCATTGTGGACCGTGAGGAGGAGATCCGCAAGTTCCAACCCAAGGAATTTTATACCGTTTCCGTGAAGCTAAATGGCTTCACAGCAACATGGCGTGATAAAAACGGACAGGCCCGTATTTTCAGCAAGGAGCAAGCATATTCCCTTGTCAATAAACTGGCTGGAAAGACCGCTGTGCTGACCGAAATCAAGCGCACCTGGAAGCAAACACCTCCGCCCGCTGCCTACGACCTGACCGAGCTGCAGCGGGATGCGAACAAAAAGTACGCCTACTCCGCCAAGGAAACCCTGTCCGTCATGCAGAACCTCTATGAGGTCCACAAGATCCTCACCTACCCCCGCACCGACTCCCGCTATATCTCCGACGATGTGGTACCCACCCTGCCTGAGCGGCTGCGCAGCGTGATGATCGACGAATACGCTCCCCTGGCCCGGCAGATCATGAGCCATCGTCCCCTCCAGACCCGCTACCTGGTAAACAACGCCAAGGTGAGCGACCACCACGCTATCATCCCCACCGAGGAGCAGGTGGACCTGTGGCGGCTGTCCGGGCCCGAGCGCAACATCTTCGACCTGGTGGCACGCCGGTTCCTGGCGGTGCTGCTGCCCCCCTTCGAGTATGAGGAGGTCTCCCTCAAGCTGACCATCGACGGCGAGACCTTCCACGCCCGGGGCAAAATCGTGAAGGAACCGGGCTGGAAGGCGGCCTATGATCGTTCCTTCGACCTGGAGGAGCCCGAGGATGAAGAGGAGCGGGAACAGTCTCTGCCCGACCTGCGCCAGGGGGACAAGCTGCCTGTGCTGTCCGTCCGGTCCAATGTGGGCAAGACCGCACCTCCCAAGCGGTACACCGAGGCTACCCTGCTCACCGCCATGGAGCACCCTGCCGCTCAGGTACAGGACCGGGACCAGAGTAAGATTCTGGAGGAAACCGGCGGCCTGGGCACCCCCGCCACCCGGGCAGATATCATTGAAAAGCTGTTCTCCGCTTTCTATATCGAGCGCCGGGGCAAGGAGTTGGTACCCACCTCCAAGGGCGTCCAGGTGGTAGGCCTGGCCCCTTCCGACCTGCGCTCGGCCTCTCTCACCGCCCAGTGGGAAAAACGGCTGGGTGACATCGCCCAGGGCAAGGAAAAGGAGGATGCCTTCGTGGGCGAAATGAAGGGCTACGCCTCCCATCTGGTGGCCGAAGTGAAGGCCAGCGACGCCACCTATACCCACGACAATGTGACCCGTGAGAAGTGCCCTGACTGTGGCAAATTCCTGCTCAGCGTCAAGGGTAAACGGGGCAAAATGCTGGTGTGTCCCGACCGGGAGTGCGGCTACCGCCGCTCGGTGACCCAGACCACCAACGCCCGCTGCCCCAACTGTCACAAGAAGATGGAGCTGCGGGGCGAGGGAGACAAACAGCTCTTCGCCTGCGTGTGCGGCTACCGGGAACGGCTCAGCGACTTCAAGAAACGGCGGGAGACCAAATCCGCCGGTAAGGGAGATGTGCGCCGCTATCTCCAGCAGCAGGAACAGCAGAAGGACAGCGGCAACTCCGCCATGGCCGAGCAGCTGAAAAAGTGGCTGGAACAGAACAAATAAGAGAGAATTAGAGAGAGAAAAGAGGGATTTCTATGGATGTAATCGTATCCTTCATCAACTGGCTGGACGACTTTATCTGGGGTATCCCCATGATCGTGCTGCTCTTCGGCACCCACCTGTTTATGACGGCACGCACCGGCTTCATCCAGCGCAAAACCTTTACGGGCATTCGCCTGTCCGTAACCCGTGACCCCGACTCCCCCGGCGACGTGAGTCAGTTTCAGGCCCTCACAACCGCTCTGGCCTCCACCATCGGCACCGGCAACATCATCGGTGTGGGCACCGCCATTTTCCTGGGCGGCCCCGGCGCGGTGTTCTGGTGCTGGATCGCCGGCATCTTCGGTATTGCCACCAAGTACGCCGAGTCCCTCATCGCCGTAAAGTACCGGGTCCGCACCCCCGACGGCAAAATGCAGGGTGGCGCCATGTACGCGCTGGAGCGGGGCCTGGGCCTGAAATGGCTGGGCGTCCTCTTTGCCGCCCTGGCTGCGCTGGCCTCCTTCGGCATCGGCTGCGGCACCCAGATCAACGCCATTGCCGAGGTCATTGAAAACAACATTCCCCTGCCCATTCCGCCCATCGTGGTAGGCATTGTAGGCGGCCTGCTCACCGCCATCGTTATCATTGGCGGCATCAACTCCATTGCCAGCGTCTGTGAAAAACTGGTACCCTTCATGGCCGCCTTCTATGTACTGGGCTGTATCATCATCCTTGGCTTCAATTACGACTTCATCCTCCCCGCCATCGGCGCCATTGTTCGTCTGGCCTTCACCCCCGGCGCGGTGGCCGGCGGTCTGGTGGGTCAGGGTCTGATGATCGCCATGCGCTTCGGCGTGGCCCGCGGCCTGTTCTCCAACGAGTCCGGCATGGGCTCCGCCCCCTTGGTGGCCTCCGCGGCCCAGACCCGCAATCCGGTGCGTCAGGCCCTGGTGTCCGCCACCGGCACCTTTTGGGACACGGTGGTGGTGTGCCTCATGACCGGCCTGGTGCTGGTATCCACCATTATGAAAAATCCCGCCATCAACATGGCCGACATCACCGACGGCGGCAAGCTGACCACCCTGGCCTTCTCCCAGATCCCCGTACTGGGACCGGTAATTCTGGTGGTGGGTATCATCACTTTTGCCTGGTCCACCATCCTGGGCTGGTCCTACTACGGCGAACGGTGCGCCCAGTATTTGTGGGGCAAGAAGGCCATTCTCCCCTACAAGATTCTCTTTGTAGCCGTTGTGGTGGTGGGCCCCGTGCTGGCTCTGGACCTGGTGTGGACCATTGCTGATATCCTCAACGCCCTCATGGCCATCCCCAACCTGATCGCGGTTCTTTTGCTGTCCGGAGTCATCGCAAAAGAGACGAAATATTACCTGAGCCACCTGGACGAAGTGGACACCACGGAGATCCCCAGCGTAGATAAATAGTTGACAACACTTTTCCACAGTGCTATGATAAGGCCAACAAGTTCATATGCAGTCTTCAGGGCAGGGTGAAATTCCCGATCGGCGGTAAAGTCCGCGAGCGCGTAAGCGCAGGATTTGGTGCAATTCCAAAACCGACAGTTAAAGTCTGGATGGAAGAAGACGCCGGTGGGAATGAATCTTACCCCTGCTTTATATCCGTTTCATTCCGCCCCGTAGATGCTTTCTCAGCGCCCCGAAGTTGCTTCGGGGCGCTTTTTTCGTCCCGAAAAAGGAGGGACAAGCGAATATGAACGACACCAACTATATGGGGCTGGCTATAAAGCTGGCCCAACAGGGTACCGGATGGACCAGCCCCAATCCTCTGGTCGGGGCGGTGCTGGTGAAGGAGGGCCGCATCATTGGCCAGGGCTGGCACCGCCGCTGCGGCGGCCTCCACGCCGAGCGGGAGGCTCTGGCCGCCTGCACAGAGGACCCGACAGGGGCCACCCTGTACGTCACCCTGGAACCCTGCTGCCACCAGGGCCGCCAGCCCCCCTGCACTCAGGCCATTCTGGATGCGAGCATCGCCAAGGTGGTCATCGGCTCCCGGGACCCCAACCCCCTGGTCCACGGCAAGGGAGCGGCCCTGCTGCGGCAAGCCGGGGTAGACGTGGAAGAAGATTTCATGAGGGACCAGTGCGATACCCTGAACCCGGTATTCTTCCACTACATCACCCACAAGACTCCCTATGTGGCCATGAAATACGCCATGACCGCCGACGGCAAGATCGCCTGCCATACCGGCCTGTCCCAGTGGGTCACCGGAGAGACCGCCCGGGCTCACGTTCAGACTCTGCGGCACCAGTACCGTGGCATTCTGGCAGGTATTGGTACGGTGCTCCAGGACGACCCCATGCTCACCTGCCGGATGGAGGGCGGCCGCAATCCGGTGCGCATCATCTGCGACTCCCAGCTACGCATCCCCCTCACCTCCAACCTGGTCCGCACCGCCAAGGAGGTGCCCACCATCGTGGCCTGTGCCTCCCCCATGCCTGACAAGCGGGCTGCCCTGGAGGGCCTTGGGATCACAGTACTGGACCTGCCCGGCGCCGACGGCAGAGTGGACCTGCCCGCCCTGATGACAGAGCTGGGAAAACGGGAGATTGACGGCATCCTGCTGGAGGGGGGCGGCGGACTCAATGAGTCCATGCTGCGGCAGGGGCTGGTACATAAGGTCTACTGCTACCTGGCCCCCAAGCTCTTTGGCGGAGCGGAAGCCAAAAGCCCGGTGGAGGGCCGGGGAGTGGACCGCCCGGAGGACTGCTGGCAGCTCTCTTCCCCCACCTGCACCCCCATGGGCGAGGACCTGCTGCTGGAATACGAGGTGATACAGAATGTTCACAGGAATCATTGAAGAACTGGGCACCGTCCGCAACGTGGGAGCAGGCAGCCTGGAACTGGCCGCCCGTACAGTACTGGAGGGCACCAAGCTGGGGGACTCTATCGCGGTAAACGGGGTGTGCCTGACGGTAACCGCCCTCTCCCCCGCCGGTTTTACCGCCGACGTGATGCCGGAAACCTTCCGGCGCACCGGGTTAGGTGGGCTGCATCCCGGCTCCCAGGTCAATCTGGAGCGGGCCATGGCGGCGGACGGACGTTTTGGTGGCCACATCGTCACCGGCCACATCGACGGTACCGGCACCGTGATCTCCCTGCGTCGGGAGGGCAATGCGGTGTGGGTCACCATCTCCGCCGCCCCGGAACTGCTCTCCGGTATTGTGGAGAAGGGCTCCATCGCCATTGACGGCATCAGCCTGACGGTAGCCGCCGTCACTGACCGGGATTTCTCCGTCTCCATCATCCCCCACACCGGGGCCCAGACCACCCTGCTGGACCGGAAGGCGGGAGACACCGTCAACCTGGAGACCGATATTTTGGGAAAGTACGTGGCCAGACTGCTGGGCCGGGAGGCACCCAAGCCCTCCGGCATCACCATGGAATTTCTGGCTCAACACGGATTTTAAAGGAGGATACATACCATGGGATTTGCCACCATTGAGGAGGCCCTGGAGGAACTGCGGGCCGGACACCTCATCATGTGCATCGACGACCCGGACCGGGAAAATGAGGGCGATCTGATCTGCGCCGCCCAGTTTGCCACCACCGAGAACGTAAACTTTATGGCAGTCCATGCCAAGGGCCTGATCTGCACCCCCATGTCGGAAGCCGTGGCCGCCCGGCTGGGGCTGGAGCAGATGGTAAAGGTAAACACCGATAACCATCAGACCGCCTTTACCGTGTCCATCGATCATGTGGACACTACCACCGGCATCTCTGCCGAGGAGCGGGGCTTCACCTGCCGCCGGTGCGCCGCTCCCGACGCCAGGCCGGAGGAGTTCCGGCGACCCGGCCATGTGTTCCCCCTGGTGGCCCGCCGGGGCGGGGTGCTGGCCCGCAACGGACACACCGAGGCCACGGTAGACCTGTGCCGCCACGCAGGCCTTGCCGAGTGCGGCCTGTGCTGCGAGATCATGCGGGAGGACGGCACCATGATGCGTACCACCGAGCTGCTGGAAAATGCCGCCGCCTGGGGCATCAAGGTCATCACCATCAAGGATCTCCAGGACTACTGCCGTCTCCACGACAAGCACGTGGTCCGGGAAGCAGTGGCCAAAATGCCCACCAAATACGGTGACTTCACCATCTACGGCTACACCAACGACCTCACCGGCGAAAGCCATGTGGCCCTGGTCAAAGGCGATATTGGGGACGGCATGGGGGTGCTGTGCCGGGTCCACTCCGAGTGCCTTACCGGCGACGTGTTCGGCTCCCAGCGGTGCGACTGCGGCCAGCAGCTGGCCGCTGCCATGGAGCGCATCGAAAAAGAGGGCCGGGGCGTGGTGCTCTATATGCGGCAGGAGGGCCGGGGCATCGGTCTCATCAACAAGCTGAAAACCTACACCCTCCAGGAGCAGGGGTATGACACGGTGGAGGCCAACATCAAACTGGGCTTCGCCCCCGACTTGCGGGAGTACTGGATCGGAGCTCAAATTCTCCGGGATCTGGGGGTCAAGGAACTGCGGCTTCTGACCAATAATCCGGACAAGATCTACGGCCTGTCCGGCTTCGGCCTGGAGATCACCGAACGCGTTCCAATCGAGATCGCGCCCCAGGAACACGACCATTTCTATCTGTGGACCAAACGTGAAAAAATGGGCCACCTGCTGGAGCAGGTGACCGACGACGATAAGATTCAGGGAGGTATTTGACATGAACATTCTGGAAGGAAAACTGATCGGCAGCGAAAGCCTGCACATCGCCATTGTGGCGTCCCGATTCAACGAGTTTATCGTGAGCAAGCTGCTCTCCGGCGCAGAGGACGGCCTGGTACGTCACGGCATTCCCACCGAGAACATTGACGTTGCCTGGGTACCCGGTGCCTTTGAGATTCCGGTAGCCGCCCTCCACCTGGCCCAGAGCGGCAAGTATGACGCGGTAATCTGCCTGGGCGCTGTCATCCGTGGTTCCACCTCCCACTACGACTATGTGTGCGCCGAGGTGTCCAAGGGCGTGGCTCAGGCCTCTCTACAGACCGGCAAGCCGGTGCTCTTCGGGGTACTCACCACCGACACCATTGAGCAGGCCATCGAGCGTGCCGGCACCAAGGCAGGCAACAAGGGCTACGACTGCGCCCTGTCCGCCATCGAGATGGTCAATCTCTTCAGCAAACTGGGCTGAAACAGGACTAAAAGGGGCTGCTGCATTTTGCAGCAGCCCCTTTTTAACGCAGCAGCACTGCCATATCATCCGGCAGAGGTGCAGTCCAGTGGAGAGCCGCCCCGGTGATGGGATGGGTCAGAAAGAGCTCTGATGAGTGGAGGGCTGGCCGGGCAATGAGACCCTTGTCCTCCCTGCCGTAGAGGAAGTCGCCGGCGAGAGGACAGCCCAGCCATGCCATGTGGACCCGGATCTGATGGGTGCGGCCCGTCTCCAGAATGAGCTCTACCAGGGTCCGGTTCCCTGTCTGTTCTACTACCCGGTAGCAGGTGGCCGCAGGCTGGCCCGCCGGATCCACCTGACGCTGGATCAGAGAACCAGGGACCCGCCCGATGGGGACCTCCACCCTCCCCTGTTCCGGCACCGGTACCCCGTCGCACAACGCCAGATAGATCCGCCGAAAGGCAGCCGTATGGAGCTGCTCCTTCAGCCGCTCCTGGGCCAACGGGTGTTTGGCAATCACCATCAGGCCGGAGGTGCCCCTGTCCAGCCGATGGACCGGATGGACCCCCGCCGGTTCCCCCTTCTGCTGGTAATAATAAGCTACATAGTTGCACAGGGTCTCTCTGCCGTTGCCTGGTCCAGGATGAACCGGTACACCGGGGGCCTTGTTGACCACCAGCAGGTCCTGGTCCTCATAGACCACATCCACCGGCCCAGGCGTGGGGGCCACAGCCTCAGGCCGCTCCGGATCGTCCACCCGCACCGAGAGAACCTGTCCCGCCGCTGCCCGCTGGCCGGTGATAGCCCGGACGCCATCCAGCAGGATGCCGTCCTCCAACCATTTGATCCGTTTGATCACAGTACCTGACAGTCCCAGCTCCCGGCGGAGCAAGGTGTCGATCTTCTCTCCATCCCATGCCGAGGCCACCGTCAGTATCAGCCGCCGTCCATCCTGTTGGGGCATTGTGTCCCCCTCCTCTCTTTTTTGAGTATAGCATGGCAGGCTATGCTTTTCAAATTGAGCTTTTTCATGTATAATAGTTAGATAAGCAAGTGATACTTGGGTAGCACCACTGCACCTTTCCAGGAAGCGAGGCGCCGTCTATGGCAGAAAAACTGGGCATCTACATCCACATTCCCTTTTGCCGCAGCAAATGCGACTATTGCGACTTCTACTCTCTGGCCGGGCAAGAGGGACGGATGGACGACTACCAGAAGGCCTTACTGGCCCATCTCAAGGAAACCGCCCCTCAGGCCAGAGGCTGGCAAGTTGACACCGTTTATTTTGGCGGCGGTACACCCAGTTTTTATGGGGAAAAGCGGCTGCGGGAGCTGCTGCGGTTGATCGCCAAACGCTTTGATCTGGCTAAGGACGCGGAAATTACCGTGGAGTGCAATCCGGACAGTGTGGATCTGAAAATGCTCCAGGCCCTCCGTCGGGCTGGGGTCAATCGGCTCTCCCTGGGCGTTCAGTCCGCCTGTGACCAGGCCCTTCAGAGCCTTCACCGCCCCCATACCTTTGAACAGGCGGTTCAGGCGGTCACCCTGGCACGGCAGGCCAAGTTCCAGAACCTGAGTCTGGACCTGATCTACGGTCTGCCCGGTCAGGATCTGGCAAGCTGGCAGGACACGGTAGAGCAGGTTCTCACCCTCAAGCCGGAGCACCTGAGCTGCTACGGCCTGAAGGTGGAGTCGGGTACCCCTCTGGACTACCGGGTCTCCCGGGGCGAAAAGCTGCCCGAGGATGACGCCCAGGCGGATATGTACCTCTGGACCGTGGAACGGCTGGAAAAAGAGGGCTACCGCCAGTATGAAATCTCCAACTTCGCCCGTTCCGGCTATCAGTCCCGCCATAATCTGAAGTATTGGATGGGCCATCCCTATATTGGCTTTGGTCCCGGCGCTCACTCCGACTTCGGCGGGCGGCGCTACTCCTTTATCCGGGACCTGGAGGGCTATATCTCCGGCGTTTTGGAGGGAGGCGTGGTGATCGACTCCTCCGACTTGATCCCCGCCCGGGAGCGGGGCAGTGAGTACCTCATGCTCCGGCTGCGTACCACCCGGGGCATTGAGGAGTGGGAATACCGCCGAGAGTTCTTCCTGGACTTCGACCCCATCGAGCAGAAGCTGGAGGACTATGAGCGCCACGGTTGGGCGGAGCGCCACGACCGCCGCTGGCATCTGACCCCCAAGGGTTTCCTGGTGTCCAATCAGCTCATTGGAGATCTGCTGGTGATCCAGGAAGAGGCGACCTTGGAGAAAACCCTTCCTCGATTGAAACAAGGCCGTCCCGAGGACGCAGAATAAAGATTTGGGTACAAATACCCCCGCTTGTTTACAAGCGGGGGTATTTGTGTTAACATAACGTATGTATCTTTTCACCCTACCATAGGAGGACAATCATGAAGCACTTCATCCGGCGATGCGCCGCAGCAGGCCTGGCTCTGGCCCTGACGGTCACTGCGGCGTCGGCCTCATACGCCCTGGGCTGGGACCTGCACACAGGAGAGGTCCCTCTGTCTCAGGGCGCCACTCTGGGAAAAAACATTTTCTGGAGCGACACCTACTCCGATCTGCGCCACGAGTACTACATCTCTTACAGCCCCAATGAAAATGTAGTGCCCACTGTGGCCTACGGAAACAAGGTACTGGACCGGCTCACCCTGTCCAGCATGGCCAAGAATCTGGAAAACCAGGGGAAGCGGGTAGTCTCCGGCATCAACGGAGACTGGTATGTACTCTCCACCGGCTCTACGGTAGGCCTGCTGGTCACCGATGGCGTGGTGCGGGCCACCCCCTACTACAACAGCTCCTGGGCCATTGGCTTCAACGAGGACGGCACCGCCTTCATCGGTCAGCCCGCCCTCTCCACCACCGTCACCTTTGGCGGCGCCACCTATAAATTAAGCGGCGCCATCAACAAGGTCCGCAAGATCACCGCCAGCGACACCAGCGGCGGACTGACCCTGCTCACCTCCGACTTTGCTTCCACCACCCAGAACACCGACCCCGGCGTGGACGTAATCCTCACCCCGGTGGACGACGGCACAGGAGTCTATGCCACTCAGCCCACCATCGGCAAGGAAGTCCAGTACACTGTGGACCAGGTACTGGAGTCCACCGGCAGCATCGCCATTCCCGAGGGCAAGGCCGTCCTCACCATGAATGCCAAGGACAACACCGACATTCTGGCCAAGCTCCGCGCCCTCCAGCCCGGCGATACGGTGACCCTGTCCATCACCAGCACTGATGAGCGCTGGAACTCGGTTACCCAGGCTCTGGGCGGTACTTATAAGATCGTCACTGACGGCAAGGTGGTCTCCTCCGGCCTGCCCTCGGAGCGCACCGCCTGGACTGCAGTGGGCGTCAAGGCCGATGGCACCGTGATTTTCTACACTCTGGACGGCAAGCAGTCCGGCTATAGTGTGGGCTGCACCCTGTCCCAGGCGGCTCAGCGCCTGGTGGAACTGGGTTGTGTGGAGGCCATCGCCATGGACGGCGGCGGCTCCACCACCATCGGCGCTACCTATCCGGACACCAATGGAATGCAGGTGGTCAACCGCCCCTCCGATGGCTCTCAACGCTCCAACAGCACCGCCATCTTCCTGACCACCACCCTTCAGCCCACTGGTGAGCTGGACAGCTACTATGTGACCCCCACCGACTCCATGCTGCTCTCCGGCGCCACAGTTCAGCTCTCCGCCACCGGCCTGGATACCAACTACTATCCCACCACCGGAAACACAGTATCCTGGTCCGTTTCTGACGGCGGCGGAACCGTCAATGAAAGCGGGCTCTTTACCGCCGGCAGCAAGAGTGGCTTCTACCAGGTCACTGCAACGGACGGTGAGCACTCGGGCACCGCCTATCTGACCACTGTGGCCACGCCGGACACCATCACCATTTCCAATGAGTCTACCGGCTCCAAAGTCACCTCTCTGAACCTGAATCCCGGCCAGCAGATCGATCTGAAGGCCTCCGCCACCTACCGCACCCTGGCTCTCACCGCCCAGGACACCTGCTTCACCTGGTCTATGGACGCTTCACTGGGCACGGTAGATGCAAACGGTGTGCTGACCGCCTCCCAGAACAGCGGCAGCGGCAAGCTCACCGTCTCCGCCGGCGGCAAAAGCGTCACCATTCCCGTGACCATCGCCAGCCATGTCAAGACACTGGAAACCTGCGAGGGCAACCTGTCCTCCTTCCAGAATACCAATACCGCCACCGCCGAGGCAGAAACCGGCCTGGACTTTGTACACAACGGCAGCCAGAGCCTGAAGCTGTCCTACGACGCCACCAGCGGCTCCGCCAGTCTGTCTACCTCCCTCTCCATTCCCGAAGGGGAGAGCTGGCTGGGTATGTGGGTCTATGGCAACGGTTCGGGCAATACCCTGATGGCTACCACCGCTGACCAGGATGGGCAGACCCAGCAATTCCTCCTGACCGCTCTGGACTTCACCGGCTGGAAGTATGTCATGGTCCAGCTGCCCACCGGCGCCTCCTCCCTGTCTAGTCTGGATGTGGTCTATGGCGGCGGTGCGGAACGGCAAATCGGCTCCATCTGGCTGGATCAGTTGGTCACTGCCAATCAGCAGGTTACTGATAACACCGCCCCCACCGTCTCCGTGTCGGTAGAGGGCACCCAGCTCACTGCCACAGTCAAGGACGATCTGGACCAGACCATCCCCCAGAGCAATGTCACTCTCACCTACGACGGCAAGGTCCTGACCGGCACCTGGAATGAGAGCACCGGTACCCTCACTGCCACTCTGCCTGCCGCCGACAGCGGCTACCATCGGGTCACCGTTACTGCCTCTGATGCCAGCGGCAATCTGGCCCGGGCCTCCGCCGATGTGAAGCCCTCCTCCAGCCGGACCAGCCCCTTCGGCGACATGACCGGCCACTGGGCCGAACCCTATGCCACCTTCCTGTACGACCAGGGCATCTCCCAGGGTACCGGTGGAGCCACTCCCCAGTACGAGCCCAACAAGAACATCTCCCGGGCAGAGTTCTTCGCTCTGGTTGCCCGGTGGATGGATCTGGATCTGGAGCAGTATGCCAATGTGGAGCTGCCCTTTGCCGATGCCGACTCCATTCCCTCCTGGGCTCTCAACGAGATCAAGGCCATGTACAGCCTGGGTATCCTTCAGGGCGCCTCCAGCGGCGGCCAGCTGCTGGCCAATCCCATGTCCACCATCACCCGGGCAGAGGCCATCACCATTCTGGGCCGCACCCAGGCCAAGGGATACACCGCCAACGATCTAACCTTTGACGACGCCGGTCAGGTCCCCTCCTGGGCCCTCTCCTACACACAGATTCTGGTCACCCAGGGCGTAGTCAGCGGCAACAACAATCTGATCCGCCCCTCCGACTCCATCACCCGGGGCGAGGTGGCTAAGCTGCTGTACGCTATGCTGTAACATCAAACAGGCAAGAAAAAAGTGCGCTGACGCGCACTTTTTTCTTGCCTTTATTCTGTTTTGGGCAGCCGTCCGTATAGTTCCATCTGCCGGTGGAGTTTGGCCGCCAGTTCCGGGCTGTCAAAGCCCTCCGCCGCCCGCCAGGTCCAGTTGTGGCCCAGGGTGGAGGGGATATTCATCCGGGCCTCCGAACCCAGGCCCAGCACATCCTGGATCTGCACCACGGCGCACTGGCCCACACTGGCCCAAACCGTCCGCATCATGTCCCAGTTCTCCCCCTCCCGCTCATCCAGGTGGAGATACTCCCGGGCATAGGCCACATCCTCCGGCCGGGCAGTCACCAGCCAGCCCATGGCGGGCTCGTTGTCGTGAGTACCCACATAGACCACGCAGTTGACCGGATAGTTGTGGGGCAGATAGGCCGGTCCCTCGTTGTCCCGGCTGTCAAAGGCAAACTCCAGCACCTTCATGCCGGGAAATCCGGTCTCATCCCGGAGCCGGTGGACCGAGGGGGTCAAAAAGCCCAGATCCTCCGCGATGATCTCCTTTTTGCCCAGGGCCCGCTCCACCGCCTGAAACAGCTTGATCCCCGGTCCCTGCCGCCACCGTCCGTTCTGAGCGGTTGGCTCCCCATAGGGGATGGCATAGTAGGCGTCAAAGCCCCGGAAGTGGTCGATCCGCAGCACATCGTAGATCTCACACTGATAGGCGATGCGGCGCACCCACCAGGAGAAATTGTCCCGCTCCATGTAGTCCCAGTCAAAGAGGGGGTTGCCCCACAGCTGGCCGTCGGCGGAGAAGCCGTCGGGGGGACAGCCCGCCACCTCGGTGGGCCGCCGGTGTTCGTCCAGCTGGAACTGCTCCGGGTGGGCCCACACGTCCACGCTGTCGGCGGAGACATAGATCGGCAGGTCCCCAATGATTCGGATGCCTTTCCCATTGGCGTATTCCTTGAGTGCCTTCCACTGGCGGAAAAAGAGGTACTGCACTCCACGCCAGAAGGCCAGATCGGCGGCCAGGGCCCGGCGCACCCGGTTGAGTGCCACCCGGTCCCGGTTCTGAATGGCCGGTTCCCAGTCGGTCCAGGGTTCTCCGCCGTTGGCCTCCTTCATAGCCATAAAGAGGGCGTAGTCCTCCAGCCAGAAGGAATTTTCCTCGCAGAAGGCCCAGTAATCCGCGGTAGGTGCGGCCAGCAGCGCCTTGCAGGCCTTCCGCAGCACCGGATAGCGGTTCTGATACAGTTTGCCGTAATCCACCCGCTGGGGGTCGCTCCCCCAGTCCAGTCCCTCATAGTCCGCCCGGTCCAGCAGGCCGTCGGCCGCCAGGTCGTCCAGATCAATGAGGTAGGGGTTACCGGCAAAGGTGGAAAAGCTCTGATAGGGGGAATCTCCATAGCTGGTGGGACAGATGGGCAGGATCTGCCACAGGGACTGGCCCGCCGCCTGGAGGAAATCCACGAACCGCCGGGCACAGGCGCCCATGGTGCCCACGCCGTAGGGGGATGGCAGCGAAGTGAGGTGCATCAGGATGCCGCCGGTCCGCATAGTTTCACGTCCTTTCCTTCACGCTCTCCCCTTCCAAAAAGGTATAGGGGATCAATTCATGGGCGCGCTTCGCTCCGTCCTGAATCTGGTGGATCAGCAGATCCACGCTCCGCTCCGCCAGCCGCTGGGCGTCCTGGCGAACGGTGGTGAGCCGGGGCACCGCGTACCGCCCCAGCACAATGCCGTCGTAGCCCAATATAGAGATATCCTCCGGCACCCGCAGCCCCCGGTCATGGAGGGCCCGCATGGCCCCCAGGGCCTGCACGTCGGACATGGCAAACACGGCGGTCATTCCGGGCAGCTTATCCAGCAGCCGCTCCATGGCGGCGTACCCTCCCGACAGATCGAAGCGGGCGGTCTCATATTGGCTCGCCTCGTCCAGAACCAGTCCCCGGTCGGCAAAGGCCTGCCGCACCCCTTCCAGGCGGGCCTGGGCGGCGTCGGACTGCTCCGCCCGGCCGCCCAGGATACCAATGGTCCGGTGGCCCAGTTCCATCAGCCGCTCCACCGCCCGGCGGGCGCCGTCGGTATCGTCGGTGGAGACGCTGGACAGATTGGGCTGGTCCAGCCCGGCCGCCGAGTTGGTCACCAGCACACATGGGATGGTGATACTGTGAAAGCCGGCCCGGAACAGGCTCAGGTTGCTGCCCAGGAAGAGGATGCCCATGGGCCGCCGCTCCCGGCACACCCGGATGGCCTGATCGATCTCATCGTCATCCTCATCGATGTAGTAGATCAAGCTGGGGTATCCGCTGTCCCGGATACGGGTCTGGATACGCTCCACCAAATCGGCAAAGAGCATATTCTGGGTGCCTTTGACGATAAGTGCCACTCCGCTGCTGGCCTGCTGCTTAAGGTGCTTGGCATTGCTGTTGCGCGTAAAATTGTGGGCCTCCACCACCGCCATCACCTTGGCGCGGGCCTCCTCGGATACGTCCGGGCGGTTGTTGAGTACCCGGGAGACGGTACCCACCGCATAGCCGGACAGCTTGGCGATGTCTTTGATGGTCAAAGAAACTCACCTCTTGTCGGTCTGCGTCTTTTTTATCCCTTGACCGCGCCGGCGGCCACGCCCTTGATGATGTGCTTCTGGCAGGACAGATAGAAGATAACCACCGGGATCACGGCCATAATGAGGGCCGCCATAATGGCGCCCATATCCACCCGGCCATAGGAGCCCTTCATATACTGAATGACGATGGAGATGGTCTTATACTTCTTGATGTCCAGGGTCAGGTAGGGCAGCAGGAAGTCGTTCCAGATCCACATGGTCTCCAGAATACCCACGGAGATGTAGGTGGGCTTCATGATGGGGAGCACCACCGAGAAGAAGGTGCGGATGGGAGAACAGCCGTCGATCATGGCGGCCTCCTCGATCTCGATGGGGATGGACTTGACGAAGCCGCAGAACATAAACACCGCCAGTCCCGCGCCAAAGCCCAGGTAGATGATGATAAGGCCCCAGGGGGTACCCAGGCCCAGCCGATCGGTGACCAGGGACAGGGTGAACATGACCATCTGGAAGGGAACCACCATAGAGAACACGCACAGGATGTAGATAGCCTTGGTGACCCTGGTTCGCACCCGGGTGATAAACCAGGCGCACATGGAGGTGCAGATCAGAATGACGAGCACCGAGCCCACGGTGATGAACACCGTCCACCCCACCGCTTTCAGGAAGTCGTACTGGTTGATGGCGGTAGCGTAGTTGTCCAGACCAGTAAAGGTGGTCTCATTGGGCAGCTTGAAGGGCTCCAGATTGATGTAGGACTTCTTTTTGAAGGAGTTGAAGAGTACCACCACAACGGGCAGCACATAGAAAATACTGATGAAGGTAAACAGGCCGGTGCCCAGCCGGTTCAGCCGCTTTTTCCGGATCATTACTGCTGCACCTCCTTGGAACGGGTGGCTTTCAGCTGGATCAGGCCGATGGCTACCACCAGGATGAAGAAGACCACGGCCTTTGCCTGGCCCACGCCCTCCCAGCCGGTGCGGCCGTAGAAGGTATTGTAGATGTTCAGCGCCAGCATCTCGGACATCTTGGAGGGTTCGCCGGCGGTGAGGGACAGGTTCTGGTCAAAGAGCTTGAAGCCGTTGACCACCGACAGGAAGGTACAGATGGTGATGGAGGGCATCATCATGGGGATGGTAACCTTAAAGAGGCGCTGGGGACCGCTGGCGCCGTCAATGGCAGCGGCCTCCATCACGTCGCCGGGGATGGACTGGAGACCGGCGATGTAGATGATCATCATATAGCCGATCTGCTGCCAGGCCACCAGGATAATGAGGCCCCAGAAGCCGTACCACTCGTTGAGGTTGAGGGCGGTGGCAAAGGGGGCCAGCAGGCCGTTGAAGATCAGCTGCCAGATGTAGCCCAGCACGATGCCGCCGATCAGATTGGGCATGAAGAACACGGTGCGGAAGATATTGGTGCCCCGCAGCTTCTGGGTCAGGGCCAGGGCGATGGCAAAGGCGATTACATTGATGACCACCAGGGAGACCACCGCGAAGAGGGCCGTATACCAAAAGGAATGGAGGAATACGGGGTCCTGGAAGGCCTTGATGTAGTTGCTCAGGCCCACGAAGGTGGCGTCGGTCACGGTGGTGAACTCACAGAAGGACAGCCAGATACCCATAATGAAGGGCACGATGAAGCCAATGGTGAATGCGATCAGAGTGGGCAGCAAAAAGATGGGAAAATACCGCTTGATTGCCTTTTCCAAAGGATCGACCTCCTCTCTCATTGCTCAGAAAGGCAGAGGCAGCGGGCGGACAGAATGCCCGCCCGCTGCCGGTTCAGCAGTTATTTTTGGGGGTCAGTCTCAGCCGTTGACGGCGGCAGCCTCGGAGGCCCAGCCATCCACGAAGGCGGATACCACGGCGTCCCACTTGGCATCGGTCTGGTCAGCGGCATATGCGGTCAGCGCGGAGCCCACGCCGTTCTTCCACTCCTCGGAGGGCATGGTGGAGAAGTTCCAGGACACGGACTCATAGCCGTCGGCCACATACTGGTTGCCGATGTTGACCAGGGGATTGGTGGACTCCAGGTTGCCCTTGAAGGGGATCACGAAGCCCATACCGGCCTGGCCGGAGGGCATGGCGCCCTCGCCGCCGCACATGGCCTTGGTGCCGGTCTCGGAGGTGACGCACCAATACATGAAGTCCAGGGTGGCCTGGATGTCAGCCTCGGAGGCCTTGGCGTTGACGCACCAGTAGTTCTCAGTACCGGTACACAGGCCCTGCTTCTCTTCGCCTTCCACACCGATGTAGATGGGCAGCATACCCAGGTTGTCGTCGCCCAGCTCGGCCACGTCGTTGTAAGCCCAGGTGCCGTTCTGATAGAACACGGCCTGACCGGTCACAAACTCGGCCACGGCGTCGTCGCCGGTCTTGGTGGACAGCAGCGCAGGCTCACAGGTGGCGTTGTTGATGTACAGATCCCAGATCTGGCGGTAGTTGTCCAGGTAGGTACCCTTGATGGCGTCGGTGTTGTCGATGCCGTCGGCCTTGTACTCATAGTAGATGGGCAGGTTGGCCAGGTGGGTCTTGAAGCGCCAGTCGGAGGAGCCGTCCATACCGGCGGAGGTGAAGGCGGAGAAGCCCAGCTCGTCCTTGCGGGCGGTGATGTCCTCGGCCACCTTCTTCAGGTCGTCAAAGCTCTTGATGTCATCGGCGGTGTAGCCGGCCTGCTCCAGCAGGGCCTTATTGTAGATGATGCCGTAGGTCTCGATGACGTAGCCGATGCCGGCCATCTTGTCCCCGTCCATCAGGGCGAACTCGTCGCTGGACAGCTCGCCGGCCACGGCGGAGCCGGTCAGATCATAGCAGTAATCCTTCCAGGCGGCCAGACCCACAGGGCCGTTGACCTGGAACAGGGTGGGGGCGTCGGTCTTGGCCATCTCGGACTTCAGGGTGGTCTCGTAGTTGCCGGAGGCGGCGGTGAGGACGGTGACCTCCACGCCGGTCTCAGCGGTGTAGAGCTCGGCAAGTTCCTGCCACTGGGCGTCCTGCTCAGGCTTGAAGTTCAGGTAATAGACCTTGCCGCCGGTGGCGTCGCCGCCGCCGCTGGGGGAGGAGTCGCCGGAGGGGGTGGTGTCGCCGCCGCCGCAGCCGGCCAGCATACCGGCCACCATGGTACCGGTCAACGCAAGCGCAAACAGACGTTTCTTCATTCTAAGTTCCTCCTGTCACAGTTGATTCGTGTCTCGGCTGGAAACGTTTCATGGAAACGTTTCCAGCTCCCTGTGATTGAATCTTACTCCTTCCCGCTTCCATTTTCAAGCATCTTTTTGTCAAACTCCCCAATTTCAGCTTTGCGCTTAATTTATATGCTGTTATTTTGTACAATATGCCAAATCACAAAACCGTTTAGTCCAATTTAAGCAGCTCCATAAGCTTGTCACACCGGTTGTCCTCGGGATGTTCTAATACATGGAGGGCCAGCTTCCGCTGGGCCGCGCCGATCTCCCTGCCCTTTAGACCAAGGGCCGCCAGCTCCCCGCCGGACAGGGCCAGCCGCCGCAGAACCTCCTCCTCCGGGTGGCGCACCCCCCGGCGCAGGGCCCGCTCCACCGGCAGACATTCGATGGGAAATCCGGTGGCGGCGCAGAACCCCCGCCACCGGGGGATGGGTTGGGGAGGCAGCTCCCTCAGACAGGACAGATCAGGGCAGCTGCATACCGGCCACAGGTGGGACAGCAGTCCCCAGCGGAGCAGCTCCCCCGCCCGCTCCGGGTGAGGTGAGAGGAGGATTTTCTCCAGCTCCGCCTTGATCCGTTCCCCTGACACCCGGGCCATCCGCCCGGCATTGCGCCGGATGGCCTCCTCGGTCTCCGGCGCGATGGCAAAGCCCAGCTGGGCGGCAAAACGCACCGCCCGCAGCATTCTCAGCGCATCCTCGGCAAAGCGCCGGTCCGGCTCCCCCACACACCGAATGATCCCGGCGTTCAAATCATCCCTCCCGTCAAAGGGGTCCACTACCTCCCCTTCCGGGCCCAGGGCCATGGCGTTGATGGTAAAATCCCGCCGGGCCAGGTCCTGGGTGAGGCCCGCGTCAAACGTCACCCCGTCCGGGTGCCGTCCGTCGGAATACCCTCCCTCCCGGCGGAAGGTGGTCACCTCCACCGGGCCGTCCTCCGTCAGGACGGTGACGGTGCCATGCTGTATCCCCGTGGGGACGGTATGCTCAAACAGCCCCATTACCTGCTCCGGATAGGCGGAGGTACACACGTCGTAGTCTCCCGGCGTGCGGCCCAGCAGCAGATCCCGAACGCAGCCACCCACCGGATGGGCAGCACAGCCTGCCTTCCGCAGGATATCCAAGCAATGCTGCACGCCTTCCGGAATCGGCCACTTCTTCATTTTCTCCACCTCCCCCGGTATGTTTGGCTTGCTATTTACCTATAATGGATTATAATATAGTGTTGAACTTTTATCATTATAATCTGTAGAAAAGGGTGTGTAAACCCCATGACCAATTCCAACATTCACGACTATCTGACGCCCGGCCATAAAGCCCATCTCATCGGCATCGGCGGCGTTTCCATGTCTCCCCTGGCCGAAGTGCTCCACAAAATGGGGGTCGAGATTACCGGCTCGGATATGAACGACAGCGCCACCGTGGAGCATCTGCGCTCTCTGGGCATCCCCGTGGCCATCGGCCACCGGGCGGAAAACGTGGCGGGCGCCGACCTTATCATCCGCACCGCCGCCGTCCACGACGACAATCCGGAGGTCGCCCAGGCCCACGCCTCCGGTATCCCCGTCTTTGAGCGGGCCCAGGCCTGGGGTTCCATTATGCGGGGCTATAAGAACGCCCTGTGCATCTCGGGTACCCACGGCAAGACCACCACCACCTCTATGTGTACCCACATCATCATGGCGGCTCAGATGGACCCCACCGTTATGATTGGCGGCACGCTGCCTCTGCTGGGCGCCGGCTACCGGGTGGGCCACGGGGACACCATTATTCTGGAGAGCTGCGAATACTGCAACTCCTTTCTCTCCTTCTTCCCCACTGTGGCAGTGATCCTCAACATTGAGGCCGATCACCTGGACTTCTTCAAGGACCTGGACGATGTGGAGCACTCCTTCCGTGCCTTTGCCGACCGGGTGCCGGAAAACGGCCTGATCGTGGCCAACGCCGACGACGCCAACACCATGCACACGTTGGAAGGCGAAACCCGCCCTGTTCTCACCTTCGGTCTGGAGGAAGGCGATGTCCACGCCGCTAACCTGACATGGAGTCGGGGGCTGCCCACCTTTGACATCATCTATCGTGGCGAAGTCTTTACCCGGGTAGGCCTGCGGGTCCCCGGAGAACACAACGTGAAAAACGCCCTGGCTGCGGCAGCCGCTGCCATCGCCCTGGCTGTCTCCCCCAAGGCGGTAAGCGAAGGTCTCAACGCATTCCGGGGCGCCGGCCGCCGCTTTGAGCACAAGGGCACTTACAATGGCGCCGAGGTGTACGACGACTACGCCCATCATCCTGGTGAGCTTCAGGCCCTGCTGGCCGCCGCCCGTACCCTGGGTTATGAGCGGATTATCTGTGCCTTCCAGCCCCACACCTACAGCCGCACCAAAGCCCTGTTCGACGACTTTGTTAAGGTCCTGCGTCAGCCCGATGTCACCCTGCTGGCCGAGATCTATGCCGCCCGTGAAACCAACGATCTGGGCATCTCTTCGCAGGACCTGGCCGACCAGATTCCCGGCAGCATTTACTGCCCCACCCTGGAGGATGTAACCGCCAAGCTGAAGGAGTTGGCCCAACCCGGTGATCTGATCCTCACCGTAGGCGCCGGCAACATCTATACCGCCGGCGAGGCCCTTCTCCAAAAATGAGCCATTCTTTCTCTCGCTAAAGCAAAAGAGAAAATTATACCACAAATTTCCGCTGTTGACAAGACTGTTAAAGAGACGTACAATGGTCTTAGTGTCCTGTCCCTTTTGTTCTCTTTTCACAAATATGAATAAGGAGTGGAATCGACATGGAAGAGAAAAAGTACACCTCGATGATCCGTCTGCGGATGTCTGCGAAGGACGCCCACTACGGCGGAAACCTGGTGGATGGCGCCCATATGGTGCATCTGTTCGGCGACGTGGCTACCGAGCTGCTGATCCAGTGTGACGGCGACGAGGGCCTGTTCTGCGCTTACAACAACATTGAGTTCAAGGCGCCTGTGTATGCCGGCGACTTCATCGAGGCCTATGGTGAGATTACACACATCGGCAACACCTCCCGCAAGATGAAGTTTGAGGCCCGCAAGGTGGCGGTGCCCCGCCCCGACATCAGCGATTCCGCTGCTGATTTCCTGGATGAGCCCATTGTGGTGGCCATTGCCGAGGGTACCTGCGTGACCCCCAAGAAGTGCCAGCGCAAGGAGCATTGATCCTGCCTACATGAGAAAAGTCCGCCGCGAAGGAACCTTCGCGGCGGACTTTTTTATTGTGCGGCAGGCGAACCGCTTCGCTCCGCCAGAATACGGGGGAAGAAATGGAGGAAAAGAATGGTGGTGACGGTGGCCGCCACCGCGTCGGCGATGGGTTCGGACAGGAAGGTGGCCTCCGCCGACACCAGGGCGGGCAGCAGCAGCAGACAGGCCAGAAAAACCGTCTTACGGAACAGAGAACAGAACAGCGCCAACCGCACATGACCCAGGGCGGTGGTCTCGTCCACCAGGGGATACTGGATGGCCAGAGGCAGGATCATAGCGGTAAACACCTTGATATAGCCCACTGAGCGGTCAATCAGTTCCGGATTCTGAGTAAAGAGCCGGACAAACACCGGAGACAGGGTGTAGGTCACCACAGTCATCAGGGCACAGAAGGTCAGGCACAGTCCCACAATGGATTTCATGGCCCGCTTGATCCGGGCGGCGTTGCCTGCGCCGTAATTAAAGCTGATTACCGGCTGAGTACCCAAGGTCAGGCCACCCATGGGCATGGTGATGAGAAGCAGATAGCTCTGCACAATGGTGGCGCAGACCACCAGCTTGTCGCCCAACTCTGGGCCGCCGTAGTGCTGGAGCACTGTGTTGAGGACGATGAGCAGCACGCTGTCGGTGGCAATGATCAGGAAGGGGGACAAGCCAAATGTGACAATCCGCATCATGATCTTCCGGTCAAAGCCGCCCCATCGCAGGGGCACCGGCATCTTTTTCCGCAGCAGAGAGCAGAGCACGAAGGCGCAGGAGGCCATCTGGGAGATGACCGTAGCCAGAGCCGCACCCGCCACATCCAACTTTAAAACAAAGATAAAAATGGGGTCCAGCACAATATTGAGCACCGCCCCCAGCATCACTGTGGCCATACCCAGGCCGGAAAAGCCTTGGGCGATCAAAAAGCTGTTCATGCCGGTGGCCATCAGGGCAAAGAAGGTACCGGCGGTGTAGATGGTCAGGTAGGTATCGGCGTAGCCGAAGGTAGCCTGGCTGGCGCCAAACCACTGGAGCAGAAGCCCCTTCATGGCTAGAAACAGTCCCGTCAGTCCCACCGACAACACCAGCAGCATAAAAAAGCTGTTGGACAGCACCCGGCTGGCCTCCTTCCGGTTCCCCTCCCCCATCCGCATGGCCAGAATGGGGGAGCCGCCCAGCCCCACCAGAGAGGCAAAGGAGCTGAGCAGCGTGACGATAGGGCCGCACACACCCACTCCCGCCAGGGCCAGATCCCCGATCTGGGGAATGTTTCCAATGTAAATGCGGTCTACAATGCTATAGAGTACGCTGACCAGCTGGGCCAGCATGGTGGGAATGGCCAGCTTGCACACCAGGCGAAAAACTGGATCATGCCCCAAATCGTTGGTCCGTTTCATCTCGCTCCTCCTTCAGACAGTCCACGGCATTATACCTCTTTTTTCTGCGCTCGTAAAGGGGCTATCCTGTCAAATCACTCCACCTGCCGAAGGTTTTAGCACTCTCTTCATATGAGTGCTAAAAATTCACACTCCGTTCATGATTTTTGTTTTGCAGGGGACTATACTGAGGACAAACAAAAAGCTGCCCCTTGAAAGGAGTGTTTTTTATGAATGCACAGAAATATACCCAGAAGTCTCTGGAGGCCGTCCAGACCGCCCAGAGTCTGGCCACGGAATATGGTAACCAGCAGATCGAGCAGCCTCACCTGCTGCTGGCACTGCTCAGCGACGAGTCCGGCCTGATTCCCCAGCTGTTGGGGAACATGGGTCTCACCGTTCCCTCTTTCACCGCCGCCACCAAGGCGGAGGTGGAAAAACTGCCCCGTGTCTCCGGTTCCGGCCGTGAGCAGGGCAAGATCTATGTGGCTCAGGATGTGGACAAGTGCCTGAATACCGCCGAGTCCATCGCCTCCTCCATGAAGGACGAATATGTCTCGGTGGAGCACCTGCTGCTCTCCCTGATCGACACCGCCAACCGGGAGCTGAAGGAACTCTTCCGTACCTATAACGTCACCAAGGAAGGGGTGCTCCAGGCTCTGACCGCCGTCCGCGGCAATCAGCGGGTCACCTCCGACAACCCGGAGGACACCTACAACGCCCTGAAGAAGTATGGCTCCGATCTGGTAGAGCGGGCCCGGCAGAACAAGCTGGACCCGGTGATCGGCCGTGATGACGAGATCCGCAACGTGATCCGTATTCTGAGCCGCAAGAGCAAAAACAACCCCGTCCTCATCGGTGAACCCGGCGTAGGCAAAACCGCCATCGCCGAGGGCCTGGCCCAGCGAATTGTCAAGGGCGACGTGCCCGGCTCCCTGAAGGACAAGACCATCTTCGCTCTGGATATGGGTTCCCTCATTGCGGGTGCCAAGTACCGGGGCGAGTTTGAGGAGCGGCTGAAGGCCGTCCTCAACGAGGTGAAGAAGTCCGAGGGTCGTATCATCCTCTTCATCGACGAGTTGCACACCATCGTGGGCGCCGGCAAGACCGAGGGCGCCATGGACGCCGGCAACCTGCTGAAACCCATGCTGGCCCGTGGCGAGCTCCACTGCATTGGCGCCACCACCCTCAACGAGTACCGCCAGTATATCGAGAAGGACGCCGCTCTGGAGCGGCGGTTCCAGCCCGTACAGGTCTGCGAGCCTACGGTGGAGGACACCATTGCCATCCTCCGTGGCCTGAAGGAGCGCTATGAGGTGTTCCACGGCGTAAAGATCCAGGACGGCGCCATCATCGCCGCCGCTACCCTGTCCGACCGCTATATCACCGACCGTTTCCTGCCCGATAAGGCCATCGACCTGATCGATGAGGCCTGCGCCATGATCCGCACCGAGATCGACTCCATGCCCACCGAGCTGGACATCATCCAGCGTAAGATCATCCAGCACGAGATCGAGGAGGCCGCCCTGAAGAAGGAGGACGACGCCCTCTCCCGTGAGCACCTGGCCGAGATCCAGAAGGAGCTGGCCGAGATGCGGGATGAGTTCAACGCCAAGAAGGCCCAGTGGGAGAACGAGAAGAATGCCATCGGCAAGGTCCAGAAGCTGCGGGAGGACCTGGAAGCCGCCAACGCCGAGCTGGAGAAGGCTCAGCGGCAGTACGACCTGAACAAGGCCGCCGAACTGCAGTATGGCAGAATCCCCGAGCTGCGCAAGCAGCTGGAGGCGGAGGAGGCCATTGCCAACGAAGGCAAAGCCCGTTCCCTGCTGCGGGATAAGGTCACCGAGGAGGAGATTGCCCGCATCATCGAGCGCTGGACTGGCATCCCCGTAGCCAAGCTGATGGAGGGGGAGCGCGAGAAGCTGCTCCATCTAGAGGACATCCTCCACCAGCGTGTGGTGGGCCAGGACGAGGCAGTTCGTCTGGTGTCCGAGGCCATTCTGCGCAGCCGGGCCGGTATCGCCGACCCCAACCGGCCCATCGGCTCCTTCCTGTTCCTGGGCCCCACCGGCGTGGGCAAGACCGAGCTGGCCAAGACCCTGGCCGAAGCCTTGTTTGACTCCGAGAAAAACATGGTGCGTATCGACATGAGCGAGTATATGGAGAAATTCTCTGTGTCCCGTCTGATCGGTGCACCTCCGGGATATGTGGGCTATGAGGAGGGCGGTCAGCTCACCGAAGCCGTCCGCCGTCATCCCTACTCTGTGGTCCTCTTCGACGAGGTGGAGAAGGCCCATCCCGATGTGTTCAATATCCTGCTTCAGGTGCTGGACGACGGCCGTATTACCGACAGCCAAGGCCGCACCGTGGACTTCAAGAACACCATCATCATCCTGACCTCCAACCTGGGCTCCCAGTATCTGCTGGACGGCATCGACGCCAATGGCGAGATCACCGAGGAGGCCAAGAGCGCCGTGCAGGAGCTGCTGCGCCACTCCTTCCGGCCCGAGTTCCTCAACCGTCTGGACGAGATCGTGTTCTACAAGCCCCTCACCAAGGACAACATCACCCACATCATCGACCTGCTGGTGGGCGAGCTCAACCGCCGTCTGGAGGAGAAGCAGCTAAAGGTGGTCCTCACCGACGCTGCCAAGCGCTTCATCATCGACAGCGCCTACGATCCCGCTTTCGGCGCCCGTCCCCTGCGCCGCTTCGTGCAGCACGGGGTGGAGACCCTCATCAGCCGGAAGATTATCGCCGACCAAGTGGAGCCCGGCGATACCCTTACCGTGGACTGCGTCAACGGCGAACTGACCGTGGAGGCCAAAAGCGTCCTCTCCGGCCAGGTCGTGGACCAGGCCTGATCCTTTCCAACTCCCACCAGCCCCTGAACGGGTTTGCTTCCCGTTCAGGGGCTTTTTTTGATAAAATGGAGTGAAACACCGTCAGGTATACCGCCGCTCTGTCGTACTGTTGGGTGAAAGGGGGGAAAGGCATGGATACCACCATGGACCGGGACCGGGAGGCCCAGCGGGTGCTGGACCAGTACGGCAGGCTGCTGCGCACGGTGACGGACGCTCTACTGCCCGGATACCCGGAGGAGGCCGAGGAGTGCGTCCAGGACGCCCTGTGGGCCTATGTAGACGGCCCCCAAACGTGGGACCCGACCCGGGGGAGCGAAAAAACCTATCTCTGCGTACTGGTCCGCAGCCGGGCCAAGGACCGCCGCCGCAGATTAGCCGCCCGGCGGGAGGACTCCCTGGAGGAACACCAGGGGACCCTGTGGGCAGAGGACCACGCCGAGCGCTCCGCCCTTCGGGACGGTGTCCGCCGTGTTCTGGAGGCCTTGGGTCCTGAGGAACGGCGACTCTTCACCCTGCGCTTTCTCTATCAGTGGCCCTCCGCAGAGATCGGGCGTACCATGGGCCTGTCCCCCAACGGGGTGGACGCCCGGGTGACCCGCCTGCGCAAGAAGCTGAAGCGGCTGCTGGCCCAACAGGGGCTGGGCTGGGACGGAAAGGAGGATACCAGATGAAAGCCTATCATTGGGACGAGCTGTTGGAAGATGAGGACCTTATGGAATTGACAGAGGAGACCATGGGCCCCAGGACGGCACGGCCCATTTCCTGGAGGCGGCTGGGGGCTCTGGCGGCCTGTCTGGCCCTGATCCTGTGCCTGACCAACTACCAGGCCCTGGCCACCGGGGTACAAACCCTCATCCGCTATTTCTCCGGGGTGGGAGCGGCAGAAACAGGGGCGGATCTCCGCATCCAGGAGGGCGAGCTGGAATTCGAGCTCAGCGGCCGCACCTATCTCATCTCCGGAGCCTACGCTCGGGAGGGTATTCTCTTTGTCCCCCTGGAGGTGGTCTCCCGCTCGGAGGAGCGGCTCAACGGCAGCAACTACCAAAATCTGTACGTCAAGATGGAGGTCAGCCAGGAGGAGCAGGCCCTAGCCGGCAGCAATCCCTTCCTCAGCCTGTCGGACAATGGCTCCTACTCCACGGGACAGTATACCGCCCTGACCCGCAAGCGCGTCTCCTTCTCCCCTCTGTGGGAGGAGCAGTATCTGGGCTGGCGCTATCTGCCGGAGGGCTATCAGACCTACGCCCAGGCCGTCTTTACCTATGAGGCGGCAAATCCGGACGGCAGCTATACCCTGCGGGTGGAGGACTATCTGACCAACCAGGTTCGGGAGGTGGAGCTGACTCTGGCCCCTCCGGAGGAGATCGCGGCAATCTGTGAACAGCGCACCGTGGACGAGGTACAGGTCACCGCCCTGGTCTCGGCGGACGGCCGCCGCCTGTCCCTCTACGGCACGATGGTCAAGACGGAGGAGTGGTGGAAGTCCCTGGTGGAATTGCAGGCCGAGCACATCTATGGAGTCCAGTTCATGGAGGCGGACGGCACCTGTCATCAGGGGATTCCCCGCCGTCCGGGCGGCTTGGATGGGGCGGGATACCCCCAGGAGATCCTGCTCACGCAGGACACAGGCCCCATCACCGCGGTGCGCATCCAGCGTATCTATTACGCCTATGACGATATGGACGAGGGACTGATAAGCCAGTGGGTGGACCTGGACTGGATCATCCCCCTGACCTGATTCCCCAACAAAAAACGACCGCCTGTCGGCGGTCGTTTTTGCGTTTACCGTTTTCCGTGGATCAGGGGGGACAGGGGCTTGTAGATCAAAAAGCAGATCACCGCGTCCAGCAGACCCTTCAGCAGGGTGAAGGGGGCATTGAACACCACAAGGCACTCCAGCAGGCCGTTGGTGGAGGGACGGATGGCCTGATACATCCCGATGATGGTATCGATAGGCATAAAGTTGGAGTAAATGGGGTAGGTAATATAGTAGTTCAGGGGGATGGACAGCAGGGCCATGATGATCGCACCCACCAGAGCGCCCAAAATGGCGGTCTTGCGGGACTTGTGGAGCTGGTAGAGCAGGCCCGCCGGGAACACAAAACAGGCACCCAGCAGGAAGTTGCACAGTTCACCGGCACCGCCGGTGGTGGTGATAAGCAGGTGGAGCAGGTTCTTCACCAGGCACACCACCACACCGTACACCGGTCCCAGGCCGAAGGAAGCCAGCAGGGCGGGCAGCTCGGACACATCCATCTTTACAAAGCTGGGGATGATGGGGAGAGAAAACTCCAGGAACATCAGCACAAAGGCCACGGCGGAAAACATGGCCGTCACCGTAACGGCGCGAGCCCCCGCCCGCCGCCGGGCGGAAACAGAATTGGTCATAACAAAACACTCCTCATTACCGGATCTGCTGAACCAAACTGCCGTTCAGAGTTCCATGCAATGGGAGCGTGCCAATGTACCACACGTCTTCTTCCATCCAGACTTCGCACATTGTGCGTCACTGTCGGTCCCGGAGTTCCACCGGGTCGGCCAAAACGGCTCGCGGACTTTACCGCCGATCGGGATTTTCACCCTGCCCTGAAGACAGTCATTCAGTTGTCATCCCCTATTATACACATTCCAACACAATTTGCAACTGCTTTCTAAGGCAAAAACAAATGTTCGATTTTTATTGACTTCCAATAGGGAATCGTTTACAATATGGGCAGCATCAAACTGCGGAGAGGGGTTGGCTATGAGACGGGACATCAGTTGCTGCTTTACCGGGCATCGGCCGGAAAAGCTGCCCTGGGGTGAGGACGAGCAGGACCCCTCTTGCCTGGAAATCAAGGATAAGCTGGCCGCGTCGGTAGTGCGGGCCTATGAAGCCGGATACCGACATTTTCTGTGCGGCATGGCCCGGGGCGCTGACTTTTACTTCTGTGAGGCTGTGCTTGCTCTGCGGGAGCAGATGCCCGATGTCACGCTGGAAGCGGTTATTCCCTGTGAGGAGCAGGCCGCCCGCTGGAGCGAGCGGGACCGGGACCGGTATTACGCACTGGTGGAAGCCTGCGATGGGGAGACCATGGTGCAGCGCCGCTATGACAAGGGCTGTATGCTCCGCCGCAACCGCTATCTGGTGGATCACGCCGCCCGGCTTATCTCCATCTACAATGGAATGCTGGGGGGCACCATGTATACCATCAGCTACGCCATGAAGCAGGAGCTGGAACTGGATATTATCTATCTGTAAAAATCAGGGCCGGACAAAAGTCCGGCCCTGATTTTTATTACAATTCCTCCCCGGCCCGGTAAGCAAGCACCACATATTCCCAGTGCTCCTCTGCCTCCGGCCGGAGGGCTCCGTGCTTCTCCAGATAATCCGTCACCAGCTCCATCAGCTCCTTACGCTGGGCGGTATCCAGATGGAGGGCCCCAAAGCGGAGCACCCCGTAGTCTTTCAGTTCCTGTTCCTCATAGCGGTACACGTTATCCAGCAAACTGCGGAAGGTGCTGTCCACCAAATTTGCTGCCAGGGCCTCCCGCTCGCCCTGAAAGCCGTCCTTCCGGCCCAGACACAGCCGCAGTCTCACATCCCGCATCTGATAGTAAGTCGTCTTGCTCCCGTCCCGCCGGGTACCCTCCCGGGCCGACACCAATCCTATTTTCACCAGCTTGTTCAAATGGGAATGGGCGGCACTGGGAGACAGCTGCATCCGCTCCGCCACCTCATTGGCGGACAGCGGCCGAGCCACCAGGCGCAGCAGATGGATCATTTCCTGCCGTACCGGGTTGAGCATCACGCGCAGTTGCTTTTTTTCCGTCAGTTCTACCGTATACTCCACCAGTGGGGCCTCCTTTGCCACGAAACCGGTTCACATGATCCTTTGTTATCATGATAACACTTACCGTTTGGTAATGGCAAGAGATTTTAGCCCCTCCATCCATTTTTTCTGATTTACGCGGGACGCATATTCTCCCCTTCGCTGACCACCAGGGTATCTCCCTGGCAGAGTACCGTTCCCCCTTTGGGTACGGCGGTGGTACCGTCCGCCCGGCGGACCAGTACAATGAGCACCTCCGTCGGCAGATCCAGCTCCCGGATGGTGCGGCCAATCCATTCCTTATGCTCCTCCACCGGAAGCTCCCGCAGGCTGACACCGCCGTCGTCCTGATAGATGGGCGTGCTCACCACCAGCAGGTCCCCCGCCTGGACCACGGTGCTGCCGTTGGGGATCAGACTCTCTTCCCCCCGGCGGATGGTGACCACCAGAGCATCGGCAGGCAGATTGCACTCCCCTACCGTTTTTCCCTCCCAGGGGTGTCCCTGCTGGATGCGGAAGCGGGTCAGGTGGAGCTGCTGCTGGTCCTGATAGTCGTTGAAGGTCCGTCCAATGTTGTCCTCCGTGTCCACCATATCCAGCTTGCGGGCCACCAGGGGCAGCAGGGAACCCTGAACTGCCACGGACAGCAGGGAGATACAAAAGACAATATGGAACAGATCATAGCCGGTTTCCGCTCCCCCGGCCAGAGCCATAATGGCAAACACAATGGAGGCCGCGCCCCGCAGTCCCGCCCAGGACACCAGCAAACATTGACGCAGTTTGCACCGGAAGGGAGCCAGCAGCACAAAGACCGCCAGCGGCCTGGCCACCAGCGTCAGGAACAGGGCGATGGCCACTGCCGGAAGGAGTACGCCGGGCATCTGCGTGGGGTAGGACAGCAAGCCCAGCAGGAAAAAAATGATGATCTGGCCCAGACCGGTCAGGCCGTCAAAAAAATGGACCAGGGAGGGCTTATGAGGAATTTTGGCGTTGCCAAGAAGGATCCCTGCCAGATAGGTACCCAGGTAGCCGTTGCCTCCCACGGCAGCAGGCAGAGCATAGGCCAACAAGGCGGCTGCCAGCACAAAGATGGAGTCCATGCCGTCCGCCAGATGGACCCGCCGCAGAACGAGCACCGACAGGCCGGCCACCGCCAGGCCCAGCGCAACACCAAATACGACCTGGGAAAAGACCATCCAGATCAGATTGCCGCTCTCCCCCACCCCCATCAGAGAGAGAGCAATCATGGTCAGCATATAGGACATGGGATCGTTGCTGCCACTTTCCAGCTCCAGCAGGGAGGCCGTATGGTACCGCAGGCCCAGTTTTTTGGAGCGCAGAATGGAGAACACCGAGGCCGCGTCGGTGGAGCTAATCACCGAGCCGGTGAGGAAGCTGGTCAGAGGCGGAAACCCCAATGCAAAATGGCAGAAGAGGGCGGTAAGCAGAGCGGTCATCGCCACTCCCAGGGTGGACAACACCACCGCCCTGGCCGCTGCCGGTTTGGCGGCTTCCCAGCGGGTGCCGAATCCGCCGTAAAACATAATAAAGATCAGAGCCACCGAACAGATCTGCTCCGCCGCCCGGAAGTCATCGAAGGGGATACGCAGCAGCCCATCGGAGCCAAACAGCATCCCCAGGGCCATAAAGAGCAGCAGCGCCGGCACTCCGGCCCGCTGAGAGAAACGGCTGGCCAAAATACAGGCTACCAGCACCACCCCGCATAAAATCAACATATATACCATCTATTACCTCCTTTTGCTGCAAAACAGCTCCGGTCCTTCCCAGGTCGGAGCTGTTTCAGGTTCTCCAACTGATATTCCGCTGTTCTCAGGACCGCCGACCGTCGAACCGGGGGTCAAGCGCATCCCGCAGGCCGTCTCCGATACCCGCCAAACAGAGCACCGTGAGAATAATGCACAGCCCCGGCGGCAGCCACACCCAGGGCCGGGCGGTGAGCACCGTCAGGTTACTGGCATACTGGATCATACTGCCCCAGGATGCCTGGGGTGCCCGGATGCCGAAGCCCAGAAAACTAAGGCTGGATTCCGACAGGATGGCCCGCCCCGCCCGCAGGGGGATGGAGCACCATACGGGGGAGATCACATTGGGCAGTACGTTTCGCCGCAGGATGGTCCCGGTCCGGGCGCCAAGGCCCTTGGCTGCCAGCACATATTCCCGCTCACGCACTGCCAGGGTATTGCCGTACACCAACCGGGCAATTCCCGTCCAGCCCAGCAGGCCCAGCACCAGTACGATATTGGTGGCCGACGGACCCACTACCGTCACCAGGCAGAGCACCAGCACGATAGAGGGAAAGGTCTGAAAGATATCAGCCAACCGCATGATCCAGAACTCCCAGGCTCCCCGGCGGTAACCCGCCAGCAAGCCCAGAGGCACGCCCAGAGCGGTGCTGATGGCGGCAGAGCTCAGGCCAATGAAGAGGGATACCTGCCCTCCGCTCAGCAGCCGGGCCAGCAGGTCCCGGCCCACATCGTCGGTACCCAGGGGGTGCTGTGCCGACGGCGGCGCCCAGAAGCCGGCCTCCAAATCGCTGGCATTGGGCTCCAGACCCAGCAGCGGCGGCAGCAGCAATACCGCAAGGATCTCCAGGCAGAGTATATAAAGACATACCATCGCCCTCCGGTCCGCCCTAAACCGGTCCCAGGGGCTGCGGCCTAACCGTTTTTCCTCCATAGCCCTACCCCTTCCCATAGCGCACCCTGGGGTCCACCAGTCCGTAGACCAGATCCAGGAGCAGGTTGGTCAGGAGCACCGTCAGGGCGATGACCACCGTGACGCCCATCACCACGGGATAGTCCCGGCCGGAGATACCGGAAAACAGAAGGCTGCCCATACCCTGCCAGCCAAAGATCTGCTCCACCACCACGGAGCCACCCAGGATATGAGGAATGTGGCTGAGAATGGTGGTAAGCACCGGGATCATAGAGCCACGGAAGGCATGGCGTACCATGACCGCCCGTTCAGTGAGCCCCTTGGCATAGGCAGTGCGGATATAGTCCTCTCCCAAAGTCTCCAGGCAGGCGGCCCTGGTCTGCTTCACCAGCTCGCCCACGCTGCTCAGACACACCACCCCTGCCGGGAGGATCAGATGGCGGAGCAAGTCGGCCAGGCTGGTAAACCGCCCGGCGGCATACATCCCGTTGGCGGGCAGCCAGCCCAGAGTGACGGAAAAGACAAAGATGCCGGCCAGGCAGAGGAAAAAGCCAGGCACACCGAAACTGACCAAGCTAAGGGCAGAGGCCGCCCGGTCCCAGCCGGACCGGGGCTTCCAGGCAGCCAACACCCCCAAGGGCAAAGCGATGGCTATCGCCAGCACCACACCGGTGCCGGTGAGCAGCAGGGAGGGCCCTACCCGCTGGGCAATGAGACCAGCCACCGGTTTCCCGTTGGTGTAGGAATTGCCCAGGTCTCCCCGGAGCAATCCGCCCAGCCAGGAGAGATACCGCTGCGGCAGGGGCTGGTCCAGCCCCAGAGAGGCAGCCAGAGCGGAGCGGTCGGCGTCGGTGGCGCCACTTCCCTCCCCCATCAGGTCCAGGATGGAGCCCTGGGCCAGATTAAGCATACAAAATACCAGAATCGTAATTCCGAAAAAGACCGGAATGGCCGTCAGCAGACGACGGCGGAAATATTGTCCCATAGTTTTCGCTTCCTCCTGCACTTCCGGCCCCAATCAGGGGCACGGGCCGCTATGGGCGGCGGCCCTACGGAGGTCTTTCTAGTTTTGAGAAGGGGCCTTTCAGGCCTCCTTCATGCGCCACGCCCAGATGTTCTCATTGGAGAAACTGGACGAGGGGTAGTCGATGTTGTCCACTGTGGGAGACTGGGCATGGAGGGTACGGCCAAACCACAGGGGGATAAAGGGCCGCTGATCAGCCAGCAGCTCCTGCAGCTTATCCAGCATGACCTGCCGGGTTTCCCAACCGGAGGAACTCTTGATCTGGTCAATATAGTAAGTGTAGGGCTCCAGATCGGCGATGTGGAAGATGTTGTTGCTCTCACTGAGGCGGCTTTCGGTAAACCACAGGGGCAGGGCGCCGGGGGTGTGGCTGGCAATGGCCATATCATATTTGCCGTCGGCCATGCCGGAAAAGAGAGCGGCGGAGTCCACCGTCTCAATGGTCACATTCATATCCACCTCAGCCAGTTCCTGCTGCATGAGGGCGGCCAGACCGGAGCGGTTGGAGGTACAGGCCAGGGTATAGGTCCGTCCGTCGTAGCCTCCCTGCTCCAGCAGCGTCTTGGCTCCCTCCACGTCCCGCTGCCAGGTCAGGGAGCAAGTGTACTCCGTACCCGGAGTCACGTCGGTAGCGGTAGGCTCGCCCAGACCATGGGTGGACTGAAGGCACAGTGCCTCCTTATCCAGGGCCAGATCGATGGCCCGGCGCACCTCTGCACTGGGGATGGTCTCGCAGTTGAGCATCAGTTCATAGAAGGTGTTGGGGACCTCGCCCTCCAGCACCTCAATGCCTCCCGCTTTGGCGGTTTCAGCATCATCCATGGACAGGTTGCCGCCAAAAGCATAGTAATCCAGATCTCCTGAAATGAGGGAGGACAACAGGTTGGACTTATCGATCACCGTCACCACCAGCTGATCAAAGTCGGGACAGCCCAGCTGATAGTCCTTGTTGATGTCCAGCACCAGCTGGCTGCCCGGGATCTCCTCCACAAACTTGCAGGGGCCGGAGCCTACAGGTGCGTCCCACAGGTCAAGCTCCATAATGTCCGCCGGTTCGGTATCCGCCAGCAGATGGGTGGGCAGCACATAGAGCTCCCGGTTTTTGTCCAGCAGGAAGTCCTCCGGGGTGGTAGCGCTCTTGAAGGTGAGCTTCAGGGTGTACTCATCTACTGCCTCCGCCCCCAGCTGCTCCCCCGCCACAGCGCAGCCGTTGCTGTCGGTGCCCGCCAGCACGGAGAAGGTACCACGGCCCAGGGCCGGACAGTCCGGGTTGGTAATGAGGGCAATGGTATCCGCCCAGTGCTGGGCGGTCACCGGAGTGCCGTCGTGGAAGGCGGCCTTTTCATCCAGGTGGAAAAGCACCGCCATACCGTCGTCGGTACTCTCCCAGCTTTTAGCGCCTCGGGGGTCCAGGGTGCCGTCAGCGTGGACATAGGCCAGCCGGTCATAAATCTTGTCGCAGACAATACGGGTGTAGTTGCTGCCCGAAGGACTGTTATAGGGCATCAGGGAGTCCCAGGCATTGGATAGGCCATAGCGCACCGTGACCTGCTCCGCGGTCTCTTTCTCTCCGCCGCAGGCCGTCAGCCCCAGGGCCAGAACGGCTGCCATCAGTAATGCGATCAGTCGTTTCATGTCGTTCCTCCGTCTTTTTTATTCCACTGTTACAGACTTGGCCAGGTTCCGGGGTTTATCAATATCACAACCCCGCTGCAGCGCCGTATAATAGGCGAACAGCTGCATAGGCACCACTGCCAGGGAAGGCAGCAGCATGGGATGGGTCTCAGGAATGGCAATCACATGGTCCGCCGTACGGCTGAGATCGGCCGCCCGGTCCCGGGTGGTGAGACCCAGTACATCGGCTCCCCGGCTCTTGACCTCCACCGCGTTACTCACTGTCTTTTCAAACAGGGGCCCGCACCCGGCCAGGGCCACCACCAGGGTGCCCGGCTCAATGAGGGAGATGGTGCCGTGCTTGAGCTCTCCGGCAGCGTAGGCCTCGGAGTGGATATAGGAGATCTCTTTCAGCTTCAGCGAGCCCTCCAGACCCACCGCATAGTCCAGATTTCGGCCGATGAAGAACATGGAAGGCCGGTTGAAGTACAGGGAGGCAAAATACTGGATGTCCTCCCGATTTTCCAGGATCTCCTGCAGCTTGTCCGGAATGCGCTGGAGCTCTGCCAGAATGGCATCATAGTCCGCCCGGTCCAGGGTGCCCAGCAGATCGGCGCAGTACAGGCCGATGAGGTAGATCACCGCCAGCTGGGTGGAATAGGCCTTGGTGGTGGCCACGGCGATTTCCGGTCCGGCCCAGGTGTAGAGCACGCTGTCGCTCTCCCGGGCAATGGTGGAGCCCACCACGTTGACAATGGACACCACCTTGGCGCCCAGCCGTTTGGCCTCCCGCATGGCAGCCAGGGTATCGATGGTTTCGCCGGACTGGCTGATGACCAGGGCCAGAGTACGCTCCGACACAATGGGGTCGCAGTAACGGAACTCGGAGGCCAAGGTCACCTCCACCGGCTTTCGCAGCAGTTTCTCCAGGATATATTTGGCCGCCACACCCACATGGTAGGAGGAACCGCAGGCAATGATATACAGCCGGTCCATCTCCTCCAGCTCCCGGGCGGTGAGCCGCCAGTCGTCCAGCACAATATGGCCGTCCTTGATGCGCGGGGAGATGGTCTTGCGGATTGCTTCGGGCTGCTCCATGATCTCCTTGATCATAAAGTGCTCATAGCCGCCCTTCTCCGCCGCAGAGATCTCCCAGTCCACATGGCGGCGCTCCTTCTCCACCGGGCGCAGGTAGGAATCGTACACCCACAGGTGGTCGGCGGTCAGTTCCGCGATCTCACCGTCATCCAGAAAGCACACCTCTCTGGTGTACTTGATGAGAGCAGTAACGTCGCTGGCCAGATAGTGGGCGCCGTCGCCGAAGCCCAGAATCAGCGGGCTGTCCTTTCGGGCCGCAATGAGCCGGTCAGGGCAGTCAGCACACAGGATACCCAGGGCGTAGGCGCCCCGGATGGTGTGGAGGGTACGCACCACTGCGTCCAGCAGGTCGCCCTGATAGTAATACTCCAGCAGCTGGGCTGCCACCTCGGTATCGGTATCCGACACGAACTGCACTCCCTCGGACTGGAGGAATTCCCGCAGCTCAGCGTAGTTTTCGATGATACCGTTGTGGACCACGGCGAACCGGCCATTCTCGCTGACCTGGGGGTGGGAATTGACGTCCGACGGGGCCCCGTGGGTAGCCCACCGGGTATGGCCCACGCCAATGGTACCGTGAAGGGTGCTTCCGCCCTTAACCAGGTCGTTGAGCACCTGAAGCCGCCCTTTGGCCTTGGCCACCTGCATTCCTTCTCCTGCTCCGTATACCGCTACACCGGCGGAATCATACCCCCGGTACTCCAGCCTGGACAGGCCGTCCAACAAAATTGGCGCGGCCTCCTCCCTTCCAACATATCCAACAATCCCGCACATGGCGATCCTCCTGCGTATTTGACGTGTTTGATATATGGTGCTTTAAAATAGAATTATAGCACGGAAAAGCTGGCAAAACAATGGCAGAACACCCGAAATTAGGCTCGTTCCCTTCGCTCTCTCTGTCTGACCTGCGTCCCCTCCACCAAAATGGTATCCGCACCGAAGCGGCGCACCGCCGTCCAGGGAAAAACCGTGTCCGGTTCCCGCCCCAACAGGCCAAACAGGCGCAGCCGCCCAGGCACCACCAGAGCACTCACTTTGCCCTCTTCCAGATCCATGATCACATCCCCCACATAGCCGATCCGGCTGCCATCAGTGATATTGATGATCTCCTTGTCCCGTAACTCCGATCCCCGGCACTCCATAGCGCAATCCCCCTTTTTGATATCCCTATGCGCCGACCAGGTTGACCCATTCCACTTACCATTTGGTAATCTTGCACCTGTATAGCGGAGGGGATATAATGAAATAGATGTCATTTCTGGAGGGGATCGTCATGCTGGACAATCTGATCTATTGTCTCAATGGTACTATACCCATTTTTTTGCTCATGCTGCTGGGTGTCGCATTCCGCAAAATGGGCTTTTTTAGCCAGGCCTTTGCCGATAAGCTCAACAGCTATGTGTTTAAAGTGGGCTTGCCTGTCATGATGTTCAAGGACCTGACCGGCTCCGACTTTTTCCAGGTGTGGGACACCTCCTTTGTGGTATTCTGTTTTCTGGCCACTCTGGCCTCCATCCTGCTCACCGCCCTGCTCAGCCGTATGCTGAAAGAACCCCCGTTGCGAGGGGAATTTATTCAGGTGGGCTACCGCAGCAGCGTGGCTCTGCTGGGCGCCGCCTTCCTGGAGAACCTCTACGGCAGCGCCGGGGCCGCCAGCCTGATCATCATCGGTGCGGTCCCCCTCTATAACGCGGCGGCGGTGACGGTGCTCTCCATTACCAGTCCCAGCCAGAAGGGGCTGTCCAAAGGCGCTGTGAAGAAGGTGGCCAAAGGAATCATCACCAATCCCATCATTCTGGGTATTATCGTTGGCCTGGCCTGGACCCTACTGCGCATTCCCCAGCCTACCATCCTCACCAAAACCGTGAGCAGCATCTCCGCCACCGGCACTCCCCTGGGCCTTATGGCTCTGGGCGCCTCCTTTGACTGGAAGAAAGCTATCGGCCGCATCAAGCCCGCCCTCTCCGCCACCGCCCTCAAGCTGGTGGTCTTTGTGGCCATCTTCCTGCCCATCGCGGTAGCCATGGGCTTCCGGGACGACAAGCTGGTGGCCGCTCTCACCATGCTGGGCAGCCCCACCACTGTCAGCTGCTTTGTCATGGCCCGCAATATGGGCCACGAGGGCACCCTGACCTCCAGCACCGTCATGCTGACCACCGCCTTCAGCGCCTTTACCCTGACGCTGTGGCTCTATGTGCTGAAAACCCTGGCCCTCATCTGACTTTGACAAAAATTAACGGATGGGCTCCCTAAAACAGGGGAAAAAGACGGCGTTTTTCCCCCTTGCATTTTGGCATGGAGACACTATACTAATGTCTGCTGAATAAACCGTGATACGGTTTATTCGTGCGGCAGTAGCCGCCCAATTTCATAAAACGGCTCGAAGTGGCCGTTTTTATGAAATTTAGCCATTGGTACAATGCGTATTTCCGCTGGTGCGTTAAGGCGCACCAGCAGAAGGTGCAAGGTTTTGGGTCGATCTCGTCCAAAAACCTTGCACTTGAACAAAGCCAACTGGCCTTGAAAGCTGGTGCTTTCAAGGCATTCGGCTTTGTTCAGTACGCATTATACTAATACGGTACTTTCTATTTCCCATTTCTGTACCGAAAGGAAGCCCCTCCATGGAACAAGCTACCGTTCTCCGCCGGCGCGAGCCGGGCATTCTGTCCCTCACCTGGCCCATCTTCATCGAACTGCTTCTTCAGATGCTGGTGGGCAACGCCGACCAGGTCATGGTGGGGCACTTTGACCCCAACGGCGTAGGCGCCATCGGCAACGCCAACCAGATCACCAATCTGGTACTTCTGGTCTTTTCCGTTATTTCCACCGCCTCCACCATTCTCATCTCCCGTTACCTGGGAGCGGAGGATAAACAGCGGGTCAACGAGACCTACACCCTTTCACTGCTGGTCAACGCTATCTTCGGTCTGGCGGTAGGAACCCTGCTTATCGTTCTGTGCGGCCCCATCTTCACCCTGATGCAGGTACCGGCGGAAATCCTGGACCGCAGCTGCCTGTACTTGCGGATCATTGGCGGAGGCATGGTGTTCCAGGCGGTCTATCTCACCTTCACCGCCTTTTTCCGCTCCAACCAGATGATGAAGGAGAGCATGATCGTGGCTGTGATCATGAATCTGCTCAACATCGGCGGCAACGCGGTGCTCATCGGCGGAGCCTTCGGCCTGCCTGCCCTGGGCGTGGCAGGCGCCGCTCTGTCCAGCGATATCTCCCGTGTGGTGGGCGTCATCCTTATCGCTTTCCTGTTCCGCCGGAAGTTTGGCCCCGTGCTCTCCCTCAAGCTCCTCCGCCCCTTCCCCACCGACCAGCTGCGCCGCCTGCTGCGCATCGGCATCCCCGCCGGCGGAGAGTCCATCTCCTATAATCTGTCCCAGGTGGCCATCCAGTCCATCTGCAACCTGTTCGCCATCTTCGTCATCAATACCCGGGTATACGCCAATATGTTCGCCATGCTCACCTATATGTTTGGCTCCGCCATCTCCCAGGCTGCCCAGGTCATGGTGGCCCACCTGATGGGTGCCGACCGGGTTCCCGATGTGGAGCGGCTGGTAAAACGCACCTTGCTGGCCTCCCTGGCTATCTCCGGTCTGATGGCGGTGATACTACTGGTGTTCTGTCAGCCCCTGCTGGGCCTGTTTACCAAGGATCCCCAGGTGCTGGAACTCTTCCGCATCATTATGATCATCGAGATCCCCCTGGAACTGGGCCGTGCGGTGAACATGGTCATGTGCCGGGCTCTTCAGGCCTGCGGAGATATTCGCTTCCCCATCACCATCTGCATTTTCAGCGCCTGGCTTACCGCTGTGGTAGGCGGTTTCCTGCTGGCCGTGCCCCTGGGCCTGGGGCTGGCGGGGTTGTGGATTGCCATGGCCTGCGACGAGTGCCTGCGGGCGGTGCTCTTCCTGCTGCGGTGGCGCAGCCGGGCTTGGTGCCGCAAAAATGTACTGTCCATGTAAGAAAGGATGTGTTGTCCATGAAGACCGGGATCGTGCTGGAGGGTGGCGCCATTCGTACCATCTTTTCTTCCGGTGTGTGTGACGCCCTGCTCACCGGCGATATTATGACGGACTATGTCATCGGCGTTTCCGCCGGGATCGCTTATGGTGTCAGTTATGTGTCCAGGCAGATCCGCCGCAACCTTGACATTATGGTAAACTACGTCAATGATAAGCGGTACATGAGCATGGGCAACCTGCTCCGCCGGGACAACAAGGCATATTTCGGTCTGAAGTTCGTCTATGACACCATTCCGAACGAGCTAATCCCCTTTGACTATGATACCTACCGTGCATTCCCCGGCGAAGTGGAAGCAGCGGTCACCAACCTTGACACCGGCAAGGCAGAATATTTGCCGGTGGACGGCAACGACAAGAGCTTTACCATCCTCCAGGCCACTTGTGCTCTGCCCTTCCTCTTCCCTATTTTCCACATTGACGGCAAACCATTCATGGACGGCGGCGCGGCGGACGCCATTCCCTTTGACCGAGCCTTTGAGAAGGGCTGCGACCGGCTGATCGTGGTACTCACCCGGGAGCGGGACTTCTGGCGGCAGCCAGAGAAGCTCCAGCCTCTCATTGACCGGGTTTACCGGAAGTACCCCAACTTCTGCGACACCATGCGCCGCCGGGCGGACACCTACAACGCCGCCCGTGAGAAGCTCTTTCAGCTGGAAAAGGAGGGGCGTGTACTCCTCTTTGCCCCCCACAACACCCAGGGCTTCAGCCGCACCGAGCGGGATGTGGCCAAGATCCAGGCTCTGTGGCAGGACGGCTACGACGAGGGCATGGCCCGGCTGGACGAGGTACGCTCCTTCCTGGCGGGACAATAAAACAGGACCCGGGCGGCGGCTGCCGTCCGGGTCCTTTGCGTCTTATTCCACTCCGCTGATCTCTGTGACCATAGCCATGTCGGCGTCCTGTCCGGTACCGTCGGGCAGTGTCACATGGGAGACAGCCACAGGCTTTCCGTCCTCATCCAGGGTCACCTGGACGGAAACCTTGGCTCCCTCATCCTCCCGGGTCCAGAGGTAGCTGCCGTCCCGCTCCATGGCCTCGGTGATGTCCGTCTCCTCCCCGTCCACGGTAAGGATGATGCGGCCGTCTCTCTCCTCTACCGCCGTATCAGGCAGCCGCAAAGCGGTGATGGTCTCGCCGGTGTCATCCATCACGATCTCTTCCCGGTAATCTCCGATAGAGGCGGACGAGCGGATGGTGGCGGAGAGCCACTCCAGTGCCTCCGGGTTGGCGGCGCTTACGGTCACCATCAGAGCCACCGTTACCACGGCGGCGATCAGGCCCACCCGCAGCGGGCGGCGGACCGGCTTCTTCTGTTTCTGTTCTGCCATTTCAATGACCTCCTGTAGGGCTTCTTCGGAGACGTGAAGCTCCGAGCATCGTTCACGGTATGCGTTGTGGTCGAACATCGTCGTTCCCCTCCTCTTCTTCGGAAAGCGTCCGGCGCAGCCGGGCCCGGGCCCGCTGGAGCCAGGTCTGTACGGTGGAGGGATTGACCCCCATGGCCGCCGCCGTCTCCTTGACGGAGCAGCCCTCGTAGTAGTAGAGGTAGATGGTCAGGCGGTACTTTCCATCCAGCGCCATCACCGCCTGAAACACCTCTTCCCGGCGGTCCTCCGCCGGAAGGGGCGCCTCGTCCCGCTCCTCCAGCGGTACCGCCCGGCGGCGCCAGAAGGAACGCATCACCTTCCGGCTCTCATTGACCGCCACCCGTAGCAGCCAATGCTTCAGGTGGTCCTCGCTCTCAAAGCCATCCTGCTGGTAGAGCTTGAGGAGCACCGTCTGCACCACGTCCTCCGCGTCCGCCCGGCTCCGCAGGGCGTGGTAGGCCACCCGGTAGAGCATATCGCCATAGGTCCGGGCCGCCTGTTCAAATGTCTCGTCGGTCATGACTACTCCCTTTCTGTGGGTTGGTTTGAAAGGCCTTTCATCAGGAATACCCCCCGGAGGGGCAAAAAATCTCACAGAGAATAAAAAAATTTTGGGGCGTCATCCAGACGCCCCAAAATTCATGCCCGGTCCAGCCGCCGGTAGACCGTGAAATACATGGTGAGGATGCAGGCCAAGCCCCCCAGCACATTGGAAATCGGCTCGGCCAGAAATACGCCGTCCGCCCCGAAGCCCACCGCCGGCAGGATCAGGGTCAGAGGAGCCACAATGAATGCCTTGCGGAGCAAAGAAAAGAAGATGGCGTTTTTGGACCGGCCCAGCCCCACAAAGACCGACTGGCCAATGAACTGAAAGGACATGAAGAAGAAGGTGGCAAAATAGATGCGGAAGGCGGGGATACCGGCGGCAATGAGATCCGCCTCGTTGTTGAAAATGCGGATCAGGGGCTCGGGCAGCAGCATCACCACCGCCCATACCACCACCGAGTACCCTACCGTCAGCACGGTGGTAAAGCGAATTCCCTGACGCACTCGTCCATACTGACCGGCGCCGTAGTTATAGCCCAACACCGGCTGGCAGCCGCTGGTAATGCCCTGAACCGGCATGGTAATGATCTCCCGGATGGAGTTGATCACCGTCATGACGCCTACATACAGATCGCCGCTGTAGGCCTCCAGGCTGGCATTGCACAGCACCTGGGCCAGGCTGTTGGTCATGGACATGACAAAGCCGGAGGTGCCCAGGCTCAAAATACGCCTCACCCGGCCCGCCTGGAGGCGGAGGGCAGACAGCCGCAGCTTGAGGATGGCCTTTTTCCCGGTGAGGAATTTCAGTACCCACAGGGCCGAGCACCCCTGGGAGATCACCGTGGCCAGAGCCGCCCCTCGCGCGCCCATGTCCAGCAGGAAGATAAAGATGGGGTCCAGCACGATGTTGACGGCCGCCCCCACCGCCACCGTGATCATGCCCATGCGGCTGAACCCCTGGGCATTGATGAAGGGGTTCATACCCAGGCTGATCATAACAAACAGGGTGCCCAGGATATAGATGGTCAGGTAGTCGTTGGCGTAGGGAAAGGTGACGTCGCTGGCCCCGAACAGATAGAGGATAGGGCGGCGGAAGATGAGGCACAGGACGGTGAGGGCAGCGCCGAACAGCAACAGCAGGGAGAAGGAATTGCCCATGATCCGTTCCGCCTCTTCATTCTCCCCCCTGCCCCGGCAGATGGAGCACAGGGGGGAGCCGCCCATGCCGCACAGATTGGCAAAGCCCATTAAGATGGAGATGATGGGCAGACACAGCCCCAGTCCCGTCAGGGCCAGGTGCCCCGGCAGACGGCCCAGGTACATCCGGTCCACCACGTTGTACAGGATATTGATGAGCTGGGCCACCGTCATGGGCACCGCCATATAGACGATATTGCGGGCCATACTGCCCTTGGAAAAATCATTCTGGGTCCGGTCTTGCGTAGCTGGTCACCTCTTCTCTTGCAATTTGGATGAATTTGGGGTATACCTATAGGGAACCCCGGCTCCGCCGTTCGGATACGACGGATGCATAATAGTTAATTATACTACCGTTTTAAAGTACAGGCAATGGAAAGGAAATGATTTCTTTGACACTGTTGGAGCAGGCCAAGGCCATGGAGCCTCAGCTGCGGGCCATGAAGGACGATCTCCACCGCCACCCCGAACTGAGCTTTCAGGAAGTGCGTACCACCGGGATTTTGAAAGAGAAGCTGACCACTTTGGGGCTGAAGCTTATCGACCTGGGCATGGACACCGGCGTGGTAGCCCTGCTGCGGGGAGCCCACCCCGGTAAGACTGTGGCCCTCCGGGCCGACATTGATGCTATCGCCCAGCAGGAAGCCGCCCACGACGGGGCCATGTCCCAGTGTGACGGGCTGATGCACGGCTGCGGCCACGATTTCCATACCGTAGGGCTGTATGGTGCAGCCTGCCTGCTGGCCCAGCGCCGGGATCAGCTGGCGGGCAACGTGGTCTTTCTCTTCCAGCCCGCCGAGGAGGTCACCCAGGGGGCCCAGGCCATGATCGACCACGGGCTGTGGGACAAGCTGCCCGCCAAGCCTGACTGTCTCTTCGGCCTGCACAACCGGCCTGAGCTGCCCGCCGGACAGATCGCCGTGATGGAAGGGCCGGTGATGTCGGGCAAGAGCCACTTTGTTATCACCCTCCATGGTATCTCCGGCCACGGCGGCTCCCCCCACAAATGTACCGACGTGATCGTAGCCGGTGCGGCGGTGGTCAACGCCCTTCAAACGGTGGTGAGCCGCAACACCGATCCCCTGGAAAGCCTGGTGTGCTCCGTGCTGTCCATCCACGCCGGTACCCCGGACAATTTCGTCCCCGACGTACTTACCATGACAGGAAGCATCCGGGCTCACGGAACCGCCGCCCACCGCCATGCCGAGGAGCGGCTGCGTGAGCTGACTCTGGGAGTATCGGCCGCCTACGGCTGCACCGCCGAGGTGGAGTTCCACCCCGGCGTCCCCGCCACTGTCAACTCCCCCGCCATGACCGCTCTGGCCAGAAAGGCGGCTCTGGCTCTGGTGGATGAGGCTCATGTGGTCTCCCCCGCCCCCGACATGGGTTCGGAGGACTTCGCCGTCTTTGGGCAGGATGTGCCCGCCTTTTTCTATTGGCTGGGCTCCGGCTTCCCCGGCCAGTTTAATCCCTGCTGGCACAACGAGCACTTCCGCACCGATGACGACGCCCTGCCTCTGGCCGCCGCCCTGTTGGCCCAGTCTGCCCTGGTAGGCTTGGAATAAAAAGAACAGCACGCCCTCCCATGTGGAGGGCGTGCTGCTTTTTCTCTATATGTACTTCAACGGGCCATATACACCGCGCCAATGGCCTTGAATTGCCGTGCCACCGCACCGCACAGCTCGTTATAATACTTGAGATAGTCCTTTTTTGCCTGGCGCTCCCGGCTCTTCTGCTGTTGAAAATTCGCCCACTGGGCACAGCTTTTGTGACAGCCTTCGCAGTAACTGGAACAGGTCTGTTGACACGGAATCATAGCGGAAACCCCTTTCTGCTCTGTCCGGGTGATTGCCCCGGCGGTTCCGGCTTGTCTGAAAACATCCGGTGTCTCTATTGTACTTGGCCTGCCCCGCGCTTTCCATCAGCTTTTGGTAAAAGACTGTAAAGTTTCTTCTGACTTCCAAAAAGGCTCCCGGCAGCGCCGGGAGCCTTTCCTGTTTTACAGCCAGGTCTCCCCCTGGCTGTGCTTTTCATAGTCGTGGGTCACAGAGGCCTCCAGAATCTCATGGTAGGCCCAGTGGTCCACACGCACATCGGTGAAGGGGGCCGCTATGTCCCGCTCACCCGCCTGCCGGTCCATGGCACGGTTGAGGATCTTTACTGCCTCCGCTCTTGTCACATTGCGGCCCGGCTGGAAGGTACCATCAGTACCGCCGGAGATCCACCCCCGGGCAGCGGCAAAGGCGATCTCCCGGGCTGCCCAATAGCTGGCCGGCACGTCGGGAAAAGCGTGACTGCCGCCAGTGACAGTAAAGAAGCCGCACACCATCTTCACCAGCTCCGCCCGGCGGACTGGTTGGGTGGGGCGGAAGGTTCCGTCCTCATAGCCCTGGACAATGCCGTATTTCCGGGCAAAATGGACATAGGAGCTGTACCAGTCCCCCAGACTCACGTCGGAAAAGCCGCCGGTGCCCTCCTCATAACTGTAAAGTGGTTTCCCATTACGATCCACCGCCAGCCGGGTCAGCATCGTCACCGCCTCTCCCCGGGTCAGAGAGCTGTCCGGGTGGAACTGTCCATTGCTGCCCTGTACATAGGCCATATGGTCCGCCGTATTTAGAGCTGCTTCCGGCTGAGGCGCATAAAATTCCTTATAAAGCTTCTGCAATTCCCCATTCTGCGCCAAAAACTGATATCGGAAGTGAACTTCACCATCCACCTGGGCAATGGTCTCGTTGAGCTCCAGCTGCTGCCGGATGGCCTCCACACCGTACCAGGGACTGCTGGGATCAGTGTTGCCCGCCTGATAGTCGGCCATACCGATGTAAAGGAAAACATCTGTACCCCTTACCGTGTCCGCCCACCACTTGACGATGGTCTCATAGTCCATACTTTTATGACCGATATACCAGTAGACCTGGGGGCAGATGTAGTCAATCCACTCCTCCTGCACCCACTTCCGGCTGTCGGCGTAGGAGGCATAGTAGCTCTCAAAGCCGCCGGTGGTATTGGAGCCCTGGGACTGGCTGCTCTTGTCGGCCCACACGCCGGAGGGGCTGATGCCGTAAGACAAATCGGGATCAATGGCATGGAGCCGCTCCCCCATCTCCTTCACCAGCTGGTTCACATTGTCCCGACGCCAATCCCCAATGTCGGAGAAGCCACTGCCGTACTGGGCATAGGTGTCGGCGTCGTCAAAGTTTGCGCCGGGATAGAAGTAGTCGTCCATGTGGATGCCGTCGATGTCGTAATTACGGGCCAACTCCTCGGCGCTCTGAATGATGTACTCCCGCACCTCCGGCAGACCGGGATCAAAATAGTATTTGCCGTCGTACTCCACCACCCAGTCCGGGTGGACCTTGGCCGGATGGTCGGCAGTCAGGCTGTCGTACTCGGACTGGCCTCCCTTAGTCACTCGGAAGGGGTTGATCCAGGCATGAAGCTCCAGCCCCATCTCATGGGCTTTCTCCACCCAGTAGGCCAGGGGATCAAAGCCATCTGCCGGGGCCTGACCCTGTCGGCCCGTCAGATCGGCGCTCCAGGGATAGTAACTGGAGGGATAGAGGGCGTCGGCGGAGGGCCGCACCTGTAAGATCACGGCGGTCATGCCCATATCGGCGCAGGTCTGCAAGATCTTGTCCGCGTCCGCCTTCAGCACCGCCGGGTCGGTGGTAGCCTTGCTGGGATAGTCCAGCCGGTACACCGTGCTCACCCACACCGCCCGGAATTGGTCGGGATTCTTTACTTCATTCTTCCCGGCGCTGGTCTGGGTACGGATGGCCATGCCTGCCAATGCCAGGGCGCACACCAGCACAATGGCCACCACAAATTTCCATACTTTTGTCATGGGATTCTCCTTGCTTTGGTTCTGAGGACGGCGGGCTACTTCTCCTGGGCGGCAATCCGCTCCGCCAGGTCATTGAGATAGACCCAGCGCTCCATCTTCTCCTCCAGGGCGGCTTCCAACTGGCTCTGCTTCTCCTGGAGCTCCTGGAGGGCCACATAGTCGGTGGCCTTGGCAGCCTGCTCCGCCTGGACCTGGGCAATCTGCTCCTCCAGAGCGGCGATGTCGTCGTCGATGGTCTCAAACTCCCGCTGCTCCTTGTAGCTGAATTTCAGCTTCTTGGGGGCGGCGGGGCGCTCCTTCCCCTTGTCGGAGGCGGGCATCTTGGGGGCTTTGGCCTTCTCCTCCGCCCGCTTGGCGTCCAGATACTCGGTATATCCGCCGGGATAGGCCCGCACAGAGCCATCCCCCTCTATGGCAAACACCCGCCGCACCACCCGGTCCAGGAAATAGCGGTCGTGGGATACGGCAATCACCGCGCCGGGGAAGGTGTCCAGATAGTCCTCCAGAATGGACAGGGTCTGAATATCCAGGTCGTTGGTGGGCTCATCCAGCAGCAGCACATTGGGAGCGGCAGCCAGCACCGAGAGCAGATAGAGCCGCCGCTTCTCCCCGCCGGACAGCTTGCAGATGGGAGACCACTGGACCTCCACCGGGAAAAGGAACTGCTCCAGCAGCTGGGAGGCGGTGAGCATTCCCTCTGCCGTCTCAATGTTATTGCCAATCTCCTTCACATAGTCGATGACCCGGATATCCCCGTCCATGTCGGGCACTTCCTGGCGGAAGTAGCCGAAGCGGACGGTCTCGCCCACCTCCACGGTACCAGAATCGGGAGCCAGAGTCCCCGCCATCAGGTTGAGCAGGGTGGATTTTCCGCTGCCATTGGAGCCCACGATGCCGATACGGTCGTCCCGCAGCAGCATACAGTCAAAGTCCCGGACCACGGTCCGGTCCCCGAAGGCCTTGGTGACCCCCGCAAGCTCCACCGTCTTTTTCCCTAGACGGCTGGCACGGGCGGACAGTTCCAAGGTACTTTTTTCCATGGGGCCGGTCTGAGCCTTCAGGGCCTCGTACCGCTCCAGCCGTTCCCGGCTCTTGGTGCCCCGGGCAGTGGGACCCTGCATCACCCACTGATACTCCCGTCGGAGGATGGCCTGACGCTTGCGCTCACTGGCTTTTTCACTCTCCAGCCGGGCCGCCTTCCGCTCCAGATATTTGTCGTAGTTACCCTCATAGGTGTAGAGCTTGCCGCCCTCCACCTCCACCATTTTCGTGACGATGCGCTCCAGAAAATACCGGTCGTGGGTGACCATCACCAGAGCGCCCTTCCAGCCTCTCAAATAGTCCTCTAACCAGCCCACCATCCGGTCGTCCAGATGGTTGGTGGGTTCGTCCAGCAACAGCACATCGCAGGGCCGGGCCAGCACCGCCGCCAGGGCCACACGGCGGCGCTCTCCGCCGGACAGCTCCCCTACCTTCTGGTCAAACCGGGGCACCCCCAGCTGATTCAGAATGGTCTTGGCCTCATATTCCGCCAGGGTGCGATCGTCCCCGTCCAGCCCCAGCAGCACCTGCTCCAGCACGGTATGTTCCCCGGGAAATACCGGGTTCTGAGGCAGGTAGGCCAGGCGCACATTGGGGTCGGGACGAACGGTACCTCCGTCCGGCTCCTCCGCCCCGGCCAACAGCCGCAGCAGGGTGGATTTTCCGCATCCGTTGACGCCGATGATACCCACCTTGTCCCCCGGCTCCACATAAAACGAGACAGAGTCCAGCAGACTCCGTGTCCCGTAGGTCTTGGTCAGTTGTTCCGCCGATAACAGCATATTGTTCCCTCGCTTTGTCGATATCCCGTATAGTATAGCGGAAATGGCTGAAAAAGAAAAGGCCTCATGGTACTTGACAGGCAACCGTATTACTCATATAATACAGTTAGAAAGTGTACTAGTCCAGTAATACAGTTAGGAGGTGGTATGGCCATGTGTGACTTTGGCGGCTTTGTCCCGGCGGACGGTCTGCCCATCTATCTGCAGATCGTGCGCTATGTGGAGCGGGGCGTGGCGGCTGGCACCATTGCCGACGGCGAGGAACTGCCCTCCCGCCGGGTGCTGTCGGCCCAGCTGGGTGTCAACCCCAACACAGTGCAGAAGGCCTACCGCCTGTTGGAGGAGGAGGGGCTCATCACCTCCCGCTCGGGGGCCAAAAGTGAAGTGTGCGCCCCGCCGGACCAGGCGGAGGCTCTCAGGGCCAAACTGTTGGAGCAGGAGATCGCCGGTTTTGTCCGCTCTCTGCGGCAGTCCGGGCTGGAGAAAGAGGCCGCTCTGGAGCTGATCGACCGGCTGTGGGACCGAAAGGAGGAGGAAGCATGAGACAATATGTGAACCTGTTGATGGTAGCCGCCCGCTCCCGGCTGTGGCAAGTGATCCTGATCACCGCCGGCACCAGTGCCGCCCAGGTAGCACTGGCCATTTCCATGCTGAACAAAGTGAGTCTATATGGTTTTATGCAGAATTCCCTGTTCCATCTGCTGTTCACCGCAGGTCTGGTGCTGATCTGTCTGTCCCTGGCCTCCTTCGGTATGGAGCGGGGCGGCAGCAAGCTGGGCTATACCCTCCGCCGCCTGCCCTGTGGAGAGGAGAAGGCCACCCTGATATTCGCCCTTCACCACTTCCTCTGCCTGCTGATCTACTGGGGCGGGCAGATCGCAGCGGCATGGTATATCGCTCTGCGCTACTGTGCCCTCTCAGACGGCGTCTTTCCCATGCTGGTGTTTTATTACAGCGGATGGTTTCACGGAATCCTGCCCGGTCTGGACTGGCCCATCTACATACGCAATGTAGTGATGCTTGCGGCTCTGGCCATGGCGGCAGCCACCTGCTCCTACCACTGGCGGCGGGGCGATAAACCCTTTACCGTCGTGCCCCTGGCCGCTTTTGCCGGTCTCAGCTTCCCTGCCGACATCGGTGCCTTTGGTTTACCGGGACCGGGCAGCGATTTTGTTGCCAGTCTGCCCAATGTGTACGCTAAGGTACCATATAATATCATGGTGGCGCTCTTCCAGCTGGCCGTCTTTGTGACAGCTCTGATCATCGTCACCTACAATCTGATAGGGAGGGCTCGTTATGTGGACACCTGAACGCGTCTATCCCCTGGGTTTTCCCGGCAGGCAGGCCCTCCAGCTCACACTGGGCGGGCTGGGAGTCGCCTTCGCCATCGGCTATTTCCGGTTTCTTGCCTCCTTTTCTTCCGCCAAAAATGAGCTCTACACGTCCGTCCGGATCGACGGCAAGTGGGTCCCCAAACTCATTGAGGGTTCGGTCATTGCCCCATTCTCCCGCCTGCTGGGCGGGATATCTCTGGGGCTGACTCTGGTGGCCCTCTGCCTCATCGTCTCCCTCTTTCTTCATTATGCCTGGCATAAGCTGGGCAGCCGCAGCATCTACCGCATGAAGCTGCTCCCCAACCGCTGGGAGCTGTGGCGGCGGGTGGTCCTGATCCCTCTGGTAGGCCTGGCCGCCTGCGCGCTGCTGTGGGGCCTGCTGCTTCTGCTGTGCGCACTCACTTACCACTACGGGACACCGGACGGTCACTTCCCCCCCAACTGTTGGGGTTCCTTCCCCTTCTACTGGATTGGAGGCTGCTATGCTTGAACTGCATCAGGTTCGTAAAAAATACTTCGGCTCCACCATAGCGGTGGATGATCTGTCCCTCACCATAGGCCCTGGGGAAATCGTAGGACTGTTTGGAGAGAACGGCGCCGGCAAAACCACGCTGCTCAAGTGTATCCTGGGTCTGCTGTCCTATCAGGGCCAAATCACCCTGGACGGCGCTCCGGTAAACCGGGCCAACATCGCCCGCCTGTCCTTCGCCACCTGCGAGCACTCCTTCTTCCCCAACCTGACCGCAGAGGAGCACAGAATTTTTCTCACCAGCCAGTTCCCCACCTTCCGTCAAAAACGCTTCCACGCTCTGCTGGACTTCTTCGAGCTGCCTGCCCACAAGGCCATCCGCCGGTTTTCCACCGGCCAGAAGAACCAGTTTGAGGTGATCCTGGCCTTGTGTCAGGGCGCCGACTACATCCTGATGGATGAGCCCTTCGCCGGCAACGACATCTTCAACCGGGAGGACTTCTACAAGGTGCTGCTGGGTATTCTGGAACCCAACGAGACCATTCTGCTGTCCACCCATCTGCTGGAGGAGGTACAGCACTTCATCAGCCGGGCCGTGCTGCTGCAAAAAGGCAAGCTGGTGGGAGACGCCTCCACCCTGGATCTGGAGGAACAGGGCAAGAGCCTCATGGACTATGTGAAGGAGACCTACCGCTACAAGGCTGACCGGGTCAGTCAGGCCCTGGACCAGCTCACCGGCAAGGAGGAGGGAGAGGGATGAAAAGCGCTCTTGCTCTGCTTCTGGCTCTGGTGGTCGCCTTCGGCGGACTGCTGGGCTGGACCAATGCTCAGCTACAGCAACAGGGTACAGACGTGACCGTCTCTGCCACCACCCTGGCAGGGGACCCGGCAGCTGCCGCCGGCGTCCAGGTCACCAGCTACACTGAGTATCAAAATCACCTCTTCTGGCGCCAGTCCTTTCCGGCGGACAGCCCGGAGCAGGGTGAGACCCTCTGCACCTTTTCCCAGGCTGCCCACTTTGCAGAGGATAACTTTTCTTGGGGAAACTATTTTAATATCGAGCTCTCCAGACATAGCATAAGCAGTCATTCCTCTATAGAGAAGCAGCTCTCCCCTTCTCTGCTCGCTCTTTTAAAGCAGATCCAGAGTAACCGGCCCAACATCGCCGTTTCGCAACAGCGGGTGGACCTGTCCGACTATACCGATCACTATCCCCTGGAGGTTTCCGGCTCTTTCACCCAATTTATACACAACCCGCTGACATCCAAGCAGCTGATCCAGTTGGTGGAAGACTACTTTTTCTTTCCTCTGTCCAAGAGCACATATGCCATCATCTCTCTGGAGACCGATGAGAAGAGCGGCCAGCTCTGTGGTTATGATTTTGACCTGGAATATGACTTGAGTCTATCTACCCAGACTGTGATGCGGGACTATATCACCTATTTCGCTCTCATTCCCGGAGGTGACCAAGTCGACCTGCTGGACACCAGCCAGATCCCCGGCGGCTGGGGGGTATACGCCCTCACCGGCACCAGCGGAGAGGACGCCGCCATCTCTACCCTCTACTCCATACCCGATGGCGGGCAGGTGGTCCGCCTCTTTGGCGGCCCGGAGGGAGACGACTGCCTCTACCTGCTGACTTTGGAAGAGAACACGCTGTTTTTCACCCAGCTGGACCCCAAAAACGGCCAGGTGGTGGTCCATCTGCCTCTCTTCCCCTGGACAGAGGATCAGGAGATCCTCAGTACCCTATGGCATGGAGACTATCTGGTGGTTTTCACCGGCAAAGGCCCCTTCGCGGTACTGGTTCCCGACGGCCAGGGGGGCTGGAAGGTGGATCTGACCGGGGACCTCCATAACCAATACACCCCCACCTACTATCCGTCAGCCGATGAGCTGACCGGGTATGCCCGGTACAGCACCACCTCCTCCCTCTATGACCATGACAGCCACCGGCTGATCTTTGCCGACTCCTATTACGCAGGGGACGAAAAGAACACCTCGTTCTTTCTGTCTGTATACGATCGGGACGGGCTGGCCTATCTGGGGACCTATCAGTTTAGTCTGCCCGCAGATGTGTATAAACTTTATGGTGTCTATACCAACAACTCCCCCTCCCATGTGCTCTCCTGGTCGGAAACTGCCTCTTGACAAAACCGGACGGTTCGGCTAGAATGGGTAACAATCAAATCCCAGAACAGGCAATGATGGGAAGAAGGCACGTTCCGTCCCCCTCAGAGAACCGGTGGTTGGTGCGAACCGGCGGAGGAAAGCGTGCGGATACTGATCCCGGAGCCGCCTGCCTGAAGCTGCTGTTGTAGGGCAGGCCGTCACGGCCACGTTATCGGCCGGGGCCTTGTTGGAGGCCATGAGCGTCCGCCGGTGACGGCGGGCGGAAGCAGGGTGGTACCGCGTATCTTACGCCCCTGACCATAATCTGGTCAGGGGTTTTTCTTATTCCCTGGCCCAAGGAGGAACTGCTATTATGAAACCCGCACAGGAAAAGTACATCCCCTTCGTCCCGCTGAAAATGGAAAAGCGCGCCTGGCCCGACAAGGAATTGAAGGCGCCCCCCGTCTGGTGCTCCGTGGACCTGCGGGACGGCAACCAGGCCCTTATCGATCCCATGAACGTGGAAGAGAAGCTGGAGCTGTTCCACACGCTGGTGGACATCGGCGTGAAGGAAATCGAGGTGGGCTTCCCCTCCGCCTCCGAGACCGAGTATGAGTTCATCCGCACCCTCATTGAGGGCGGCCACATCCCCGACGACGTGACCATCCAGGTGCTGGTCCAGGCCAGAGAGCATCTGATCCGCAAGACCTTTGAGGCCATAGACGGAGCCAAGCACGTTATCTTCCATTTCTATAACTCCACCTCCACCCTCCAGCGGAAGGTGGTGTTCCACACCGACGTGGCCGGCGTCACCAAGATCGCCGTGGACGCCGCCCAGCTCATCCGGGAGCTGAGCCAGCCCGCCATCGACGCCGGTATGGATCTCCGGTACGAGTATTCCCCCGAGTCCTTCATGGGCACCGAGATGGACGCCGCCGTGGAGATCTGCCAGGCGGTCATCGAGGCCATCGGGGCCACCCCCGACCACAAGATCATCCTCAACCTGCCCACTACGGTGGAAAACTGTATGCCCAACTACTTTGCCGATGAGATTGAGTACTTCATCGACAAGCTGCCCAGCCGGGAATGCGCCATCATCTCCCTCCATCCCCACAACGACCGCGGCGAGGGCGTAGCCACCGCCGAGATGGGTCTGCTGGCAGGCGCCGAGCGTGTGGAGGCCACCCTCTTCGGCAATGGTGAGCGCACCGGCAACGTGGATATGGTCACCCTGGCTCTCAACCTGTACACTCAGGGCGTGGACCCCAAGCTGGACTTCTCCAACATCAATAAGATCCGGGACGTGTACGAGAAGGTCACCAAGATGAAGATCGGTGAGCGGCAGCCCTATGTGGGCGAGCTGGTGTTCACCGCCTTCTCCGGCTCCCACCAGGACGCCATCAACAAGGGCACCCGCTACATGGAGGAGAGCGGCACCGAGTACTGGGAGGTGCCCTATCTGCCCATCGACCCCGCCGATGTGGGACGGCAGTATGAGCCCATCATCCGCATCAACTCTCAGTCGGGCAAGGGCGGCTCCGCCTTCGTCATGCAGCACTCCTTCGGTTTCGATCTGCCCAAGGCCATGCACCCCGAGTTCGGCCACATCGTTCAGGTGGAGACCGACCGGGTGGGCAAGGAGATCAAACCGGAGGCCATTTACGACCTGTTCAAGACCCACTACATCGACCCCGTCAAGCCCTACGAGATGGTGCGCCACTCCTTTGCTGAGTTTACCGATGAGGAGGGCCACTCCCACGTCACCTTTGCCGGTACCCTTCGCCACACCGACACGGTATTCCAGGTTCAGGGCTCGGGCAACGGCCCTATTGACGCCTTCTTCAACGCTATCCACGGTCAGAAGATGGACCGCTTCACCTTCATCGACTATAAGGAGCACGCCATCAAGCAGGGCTCCGACTCCCAGGCTGTGGCCTACATCCACCTCCAGGATGAGGAGGGCCGGGACTGGTTCGGTGTGGGCATGAGCCACAACATCAACCTGGCTCCTCTGAAGGGCATCCTGTCCGCCATCAACCGGGCCGTCAACCACGACGGGCTGTAATCTCACAACGCAAAAGGGGTCCCGCCGGTAAACCGGCGGGACCCCTTTTGTCCATTTTTTATGCGTCGTGATGATGACCACCGCAGTTGTGGTCGTGATGATGCTCGTGCTCATGATCATGGTGGTGGCAGACGGCATCGGTGGACTTCAGCTCCCCTTTCAGGTACTGCTCCACGGCGGTGCGGGCGTCCCCCTGGACCCCCATCATGGTCTTGATGTTCCGCTGCTGGAACAGAGACACGGCGTGGGCGCCCATGCCTCCGGCAATGACTACCTCAACCCCCATATCCCCCAGGAAATTGGGCAGGAATCCGGGCTTGTGCTCCGGATTGGGTACCAGCTCCTCCCCCAGAATCTTGCCGTCCTCCACGGTGTAGATACGGAAATGTTCACAATGGCCGAAGTGGCCTCCTACCTCTGTTCCCACGCTGGCAACTGCGATCTTCATGGTTCGTCGCTCCTTTTCCCGGCATATGCCAATTATTATAGTTTTATCATACGCTTATTTCCGGCATATGTCAATATCATTCTAAAAAAGATGGGGGTGCAGCGGATTGCCGCACCCCCGATCTTTTCTTATTTTCGATTGTTTTTCTTCAGATCCACCAGGCAGATGTTCAGATCCACCTTACCCTCGATCCCGCTTACCGTTCCGCTGCTGGAATACTGCCACATATCATAGTAATACGGGAATGTGGTGGGCTTCCAGCCGGTGGTATAGTGAGCCAGCCAGAAAGGATAGTCCTGCAGCTGAGAGAGGTCAAACCCCTTGTTTACCAGATTGGGATTGCTGTAGGCCATGGGCTGATATCCCTCATCCTGGATCACCTGGTTAAAGGCCTTGGTACAGTCAATGATCTCCTGGTAGGTCATGTTGTATGTACGGCTGCTGCTGTCGCTGACATACTCCCAGTCAAATACCACCGGATAGGTCACATCATATCCCTCGATCCACTCCAGGGTCTGATAGGCCTCCTCCATTGCTTCTTCCTCGTTGACCGCCTGGGAGAAGAAGTAAACCCCCACATCGATACCCACTCGGGTGGCGTTTTCTATGTTATACGTAAAATAGGGGTCCTGCACGATCTTACCCACGGTATACCCTCGATAACCTACCCGAATGATGGCAAATTCCACTCCGTATTCCGCCACCAGGTCCCAGTCGATCTTACCCTGGTGGGAGGAGACATCGATGCCCACATGGCTCTCCGCATCTCCATTGTAGCTGAGGAAGCCGTCCTCATTGACATAAAACGCCTCGCTGTCATAGGGGTTGGATGGGATGGGCATTGGAGTAGGCGTAGGCGTTGGCTCCGGTGTTTCATTGGGAGTAGGTTCCGGATCCGGGCTTTCGCTGGGGGTGGGTTCCGGTGTAAGTGTTGGCGTGGGAGTAGGCGTTGGAGTAGGCGTTGGAGTTGGAGTCGGGGTAGGCGTGGGCTCCGGTTCCGGCTGGCTGTTCTGGTCGTAGCGGGTCAGAATAACCGCTGTCTCCGCCCGGGTTGCCTGGCCGGAGGGATCAAAGCAATTTCCTGGCTTACCGCTGATCACCTGCTCCACCTGGGCCCAGTCCACTGCGGGAACCGCCCAGGACGAGATCTCGTCTGCATCGGCATAGGGTGTACCGGCGCTGGCGTCCGGGCTGCCTGCATAGCGCCACAAAATGGTGGCCACCTGTTCCCGGGTCACAGGGTCGTTGGTACCAAAGGTCTGGCTGCTGTACCCGGTCACATAGCCGTTTTGCTGGGCCCACAGCACCGCGTCGGAGTACCAGGTATCGTTCTCTGTATCGGTAAAATTGTCCTTACCACTCACTGCCGGACTGCCTGCCATCCGATAGAGCACCGTGGCCAGCATGGCCCGGCTCATGGACAATTCCGGCGCAAACATACTGCCGGAAATACCGCTCATCAAACCGTTGTCATACACATAGGATACCGCGCCGGCATACCATATGCCAGGGGCTACGTCGGTAAAGGACCCGCTGCTCCCCGCGGCTTGGACCGTTTCGCCAAAGGACAGAGGAATCATGGCTGCCAGCAGTGCGCCTGCCAGCAACCCGGATACTGCTTTCTTTCTAACCATGGACTTTCCTTTCTGCGTTGGACTCTGTTCTGTCTTGGATGATGCGATTGATAATAGCATAACAGAAATCCTGCTGTTCGACAAGTTTTGAACGGAAATTTTATAATATTCGCTGTTTTCCTTTTATTCCGCCCAAGATAGTTCCACGCAGTATACATAAGTTTTCACAGGGTTTTCTGCACAAAAAGGCTCCCGCCAGACTGGCGGAGGCCTTTTTGCAGGATAAAAATCAACCCAGTTTGCTGTACTCGGTCTCGGAAACTGCCTCCAGCCACTCATTGGAGCAGTTTTCACCAGGCACTTCCAGGGCAAGATGGGAAAACCAGCTGTCCGATGCGGCGCCATGCCAGTGCTTGACGCCGGTGGGAATGTTGACCACATCGCCGGGATGCAGCTCCCTGGCCTCCTTCCCCCACTCCTGATACCAGCCTCGGCCGGCTACGCAAATCAAAATTTGCCCGCCGCCCTTGTCAGCGTGATGGACGTGCCAGTTGTTCCGGCAGCCTGGCTCGAAGGTCACATTATACACCCCAACCTGGCTGGCAGAGAGGGGCTGCAGGTAGCTCTGGCCCACGAAGTACTGAGAGAACCCGTCGTTGGGCGCCCCGATGGGAAACACCATTTCTTTCTGGTGCATGGCCTTACCATCATCGCCGGCATCCTCGGCCCACACTTCCTTGGCCATACGGAAGGCCGCCCAGGCTTTGGGCCAACCTGCGTAAAAGGCAGCATGAGTCAAAATCTCCGCAATCTCCTGGCGGGTAATACCGTTTTGCTTGGCAGTGCTCAGGTGATACTGGAAGGAGCTGTCCACCAGCCCCTGAGCCATCAGAGCCACAACCGTGACCAGAGAACGATCCCGCAGGGAGAGTTTGTCCTCCCGGCTCCACACCTGTCCAAACAATACGTCGTCATTCAACTCCGCAAATTTCGGAGCAAACTCACCCAGCGCATCTCTGCCCGCCGTCTGCTTCACTGCCATAACAAATACCTCCTACTCAAGAGAAAATGTAACCTGAACCCTTCCCTCTCCCAGCTTCGCCTGCAAATCGGTGGGATCATCGATCTTTGCAAGCCGGGTGAAGTTCCAGGTATTCGTACCGTAGTAAATCGTAATCTGATTGCCCTGATAGAGGATCACATCCCCCGGCTCTGTGGTGATCTGCTGGTCATTCCGGGTCAGCGTGGTACCCAGCGGGCCCACTTTTTCAAAGCCACCGTAATCCTCCATCTCGATGGTCACCGGCCCCTGTGCCAGCAGCTCCTTAAATTCACGAGCCGAGCTGTTGTCCTCCAAGGTAGCCAGCAGTTTCTCATCGCCTACTGCGATCTTCAATGCCGTTTCCTCCTGACCGGATGCCGTCTCCGCAGATTGTGTCTCTTCTGGAACGCTGCCGCCGCAGGCCGACAGTCCCAATAAGGCAAGGAGCATACACAGCCACTTTGCCGCGGTTCTCATACGCCCTTACCCACCTTATAGGCCTCAGCCAGCTTTTCGGTCAGACGGGCCATATCGCCCGGGTCATTGACGCCGCCGCCCCGTACCACACCGGCCAGCCTAGCCTTTTCAAAGCAGGCGATCCAGCCATTCAGGCCGTTGACAGGGCCGTCGGAGGCACTGTCCTCCTCCTCAGCGGAGGCGGTGAGTAAGTAGATATCCCGGAAAGCGTAGTCGGCGGCGTACAGAGAATTGGCCCGGTCCAGCAGGGTTTTCATCTGGCCGGACATCTCGTAATAGTACACCGGGGTGGCAAAGCAAATCACATCCGCCGCCGCCATCTTTTCCACAATCGCGTTGGCGTCGTCCTGAATCACACACCGGGACTGCTTCAGACAGGCCAGACAGCCCCTGCAAAAGTGCAATTCCTTCCCCTGCAGGGAGAGCAGCTCCACCTGATGGCCGGCCTCCTGGGCACCCTGGACAAACTGCCGGGCCAGCAGATCAGAATTGCTGTTGTGACGCAGGCTGGTAGAAATCACCAAAACTTTCTTACTCATGCTTCGTCCTCCTCGCCGATGGTCCGTATGACTTTTGCAGGTACGCCGCCTACCACGGTATTCTCCGGCACATCTCTGTTCACCACCGCGCCGGCGGCCACAATGGCGCCGTCCCCGATGGTCACACCAGGCAGAATGGTAGCATTGGCGCCGATCCACACATTCTTCCCGATTCGGATCGGTGCGGGGATCATGCTGCCTCGGTCTTTTGGCGAGGCAACGTGGTTAAGGGTCGCCAGCACCACATTATGACCGATGAGGGCACCATCCTCGATAAAAATGCCGCCCTGATCCTGAAATTTGCACCCCGCGTTGATAAACACATTCTTTCCAATATGGATGTTTTTTCCACAGTCCGTGTAAAAAGGTGGGAAAAGTCCGAAGCTCTCATCCACCGGCTTGCCGATCAGCTGAGAAAACAGGGCCCGCAGCTGCGCCGGTTCATGATAGCTCCCGTTGATCTCCGCGGTAATCCGCAGGGCTTCCTGGCTGACGCCGTGCATGAATTGGTGAACCTCGCTTCCGCCCTGCACCACGTTACCGCTGTTTAGTTCATTCAAAAATTCTTCTAGCTCCATGTTACGCTCCCAATTCTTCAGGTATTTGGTTTCATTGTATCACCGGCGCTTTCAGATAACAAATACCTATATAGAATATCTTACTATGCTTGAAACCTATAGTTAAGTCATGCTATTATCTATACAGAGGTGAGCGCTATGGAGTTGAGAGTGCTTCAATATTTTCTGGCCGTGGCACGGGAACAGAATATCTCAGCGGCGGCACAATCCCTTCACCTGACACAGCCCACCCTCTCCAGGCAGCTCAAGGAGCTGGAGGAAGAGCTGGGTAAGCAGCTGATGGTCCGGGGCAACCGGAAGATCACGCTGACCGAGGACGGTATGCTGCTGCGGAAACGGGCGGAGGAGATTCTGGAGTTGGTGGACCGGACGGAGAAAGAGGTTATGCAGTCCGGCAACACCGTCAACGGGGATATCTATATCGGCACCGGTGAGACAGACGGCGTGCGCCAAATCGTTGGGGCTGCCAAACAGCTGCGGGAGCGCTACCCGGGTATCAATTTTCACATCGTCAGCGGCGACGCTGTGGACGTATGCGAGCGGCTGGACAAGGGGTTGTTGGATTTTGGCGTCCTTCTTGGGGACATGGACAAAACAAGGTACCACTATATGGAACTGCCTATGAAGGACACCTGGGGGGTACTGATGCGGCGAGACAGTCCTCTTGCCCAGCAAGACACCGTTTCTCCCCATGATCTGTGGGACAAGCCTCTGATCCTCTCCCGGCAGGTGGATAATAAAAGCGGCCTGTACCGCTGGCTCAAAAAAGAACCCTCGGAGCTCTACACCGTGGCCACCTATAATCTGATCTACAACGCCTCGTTAATGGTGGACGAGGGGCTGGGATACGCCTTTACCCTGGACAAACTGGTAAACACCACCGGCAGCAACCTGTGCTTCCGGCTCCTGAAGCCAAAGCTGGAGCTGGGGATGCACCTGGTCTGGAAAAAATCCCAGACATTTTCCAAGGCGGCAGAACTGTTCCTGGAGCAACTGCAGAATCACCTGTCCTCTTCTCAAAACGTAAGCAAATAATTTGGACGCCCGGCTGATGCCGGGCGTCCATTTTTGCTGCTTTGTTCTTCCTTTTGTCTGTAAATTCAAGGATACTGCAGGTCTGTTGCGCCAATCATTCTCCTTCGATTACTTCAGCTGCACCCCGTCCCGGAAGGCGTTGCCCACCTTCTCACCCAGCTTGCGGTAGGTATTGTGGATGGGGTCAAAGATAATGGGCTGCAGCTTGTCCGGATCGATCTTTCCGTCCTCTCCCAAAACCGACTCATCAGCACTGACATTCACGATCTCGCCTACCAGACGGCAACTCTCCGGATCATAGCTGACCAGGCGGCACTCCACAGCCATAGGCAGCTCATCAATGAGGGGCGCATCCACAAATTCTGCTTTGCTGGTATGCCAGCCCGCCTTTTCCAGCTTATTGGCCACGTTATTGCCCGACTCAATGCCCACATAGTCGCAGGCCACCATCTGCTCTGCCGTGGCCATACTCACTGTAAAATCCTTTCGGGCCAGAATATTGGCGGTGGTCTTATGACCGGCGCTGATACACATGGACAATTCTTTCTCCTCGCTGATGCCGCCCCAGGCCGCATTCATGGCGTCCGCCGTGCCATCTTCGCCATAGGTGGCCAGGATAAAGACCGGCTGGGGGTAGGTCCAGGGTTTTGCTCCAAAATTCTTACGCATAAAAGATACCTCCTGTTTGATGATTTTCAGCAGTTACCTGTATAAACATCGTGCAGTTCTTCCCGTGCCACATCTGCCAGGCGGTAAACCGTCTCCACCGGCGTAGGTGGACGGTCCGCCATACGATGGCGGGGGAAAAAGCGGGAGATGTGCAGGGGAATGTGGGAATCGACCGAGGAGAGCCATCGGGACAGGGCCCGGATCTCCTCCTCCGTGTCATTTTCTCCCGGCACAATCAGCGTGGTGACCTCCAAATGGCAGCGGCCGGCAGCCAGGGAGATGGAGCGTTTCACGCTCTCCAGATCTCCTCCCAGGGCGCGGTACCACCGTTCGGTAAAGCCCTTCAAATCAATGTTTACCGCGTCGATCAGCGGCAGCAGCTTCCGCCACCAGTCCCCTGCAATGGTACCGTTGGTCACCAGCACGTTGAGCATCCCGGCCTGGTGTACCAGCGCGGCGCAGTCCCGCACATACTCATAGCCAACCAGCGGCTCATTATAGGTATAGGCCACACCGATATTGCCCCGGCTGGCCAAACGTACAGCCTCCCGTATCAGTTCTTCCGGTGTGCAATCCCTGGTTGGGAATGTCTCCCCTGCTCCAGCGATCTCAATATTCTGACAGAAGGAACAGCTCAGATTACAGCCAAAGCTGCCCACCGACAGTACCATACTGCCTGGATGAAACCGGCGCAGCGGCTTTTTCTCAATGGGGTCCAGGGCCAGCGCAGTCAGCTTGCCATAATTGAGCGGGACAATCCGTCCGCCCCGGTTGCCTCTGGCCCTGCACAGCCCGGTCTGTCCCTCCGCTAATTGGCAGCGGTGAAAACACAATTCACACGAGATGCTCATCGGTGCCGCACCACCTGAAATCGCTGGATCTGATACGGATCCTCCGCGCCGATCCCGCCCTTTTGCCGGGCAATATCCAGCTGCTGCGCCACTGTGTCCACACCTTCCAGGTCAGGCAGCAGCAGTCCCCGCCGCTGCCCGCAGCTGACAATGACTCCATATTGTCTGGGGTCCAATTGATCGGGGGAATCCACAGTTTCCGGCTCCCCCAACACATCCACGCTGTACTCCAGCTCATCCAGCTCCCGGGCCCGCACCGCCGGGAACCGCGGATCTCGGATCCCGGCGGAAATGGCGTTTTGTATGATCTCCCAGGCCACATTTCTCTGGGTTGGCGCAATGGTACCGATGCAGCCACGGAGCCGTCCGTCCTTATGGAGGGACACAAAGGCTCCTGCCGCCTGACTGGTCAATTCCTGGGGCAATCCCGCAGGCAGCTGCCCCAGAGGATCGCCGGTCCGCACATAAGTCTCCAGCGACAACCGTGCCAGCTGTACCCAAGGGTCCTCATTGGCACGTCTCTCCTCCAGCTGGGCCTGCCTGACCTGCTGGAATGCGGCCGCATACCGGCGGCCCTCGTCCCGTCCGGTGACCGGAAACAACGCCACCGCGTATCCCACCCCGAAAGTACCCTCATGACTCAAAAGCCGGGGCTCCACCGCCAGCCCATCCAAGGCTCCAGACATCATCTGGAAGGCACGCAGGCCGCATTCAGCCGCCCGCTGGCAAAGATCTGCGTCCATGGTGAGAAATCGCAGAAAATCACCCGACGCCATAGTCTCTGTCACCCGCCGGTCAAAGACCGGTCCCTCCGGCGCAAATCCATAGGGGCCGTTAGATTTCAGTTTATGAGAGAGATCACCGCTGGCCACAAACACAGCCCGACGGCCCAATGCCTCTGCCGCCTCGGCTACGCACTGTCCCAGTCGGTAGTGCTCCAGCGAAGAGAATCCGGAAAGGCCCATCCGTATGATGGGGCAATCCACACCCGCTTTGCGGAGAAAAACAAGAGGAATCAATGCTCCATGGTCCAGAGCGGGGTTACGCTGGCCCAGGGTGCCAGCCTCCAGACCTTTTTCCCGGGCTCGACGCACAATTTCATCCCGCAGCGGCCCGTCGTACTCTACCTCAATGCGCACCTGCGGGGCGCCAAAAGCAGACATATCGCCCGCAGCACCCGCTCCAGGGGCAATGTGGAAATAATTTCCGTACAAAACCGTGTGTGGTGAGGCTACAATGAGCACATCCGGCTTCCACCGCGCCACCTCTGCAGCGGCGGCACGCATGGCCTGACCGGTGGCATTGATCTCACACTCCCGGCCCCTGCCCACTTCAGGCAGCAGCACCGGAGGATGTGGGGTCAGGATTGCACCCAGCATAGGCATATTATCCGCTCCCTTCCGGCCATACAAAGATTTCTATAAACAGTATAGCACGGCAAAAGGAACAGAAAAAGCCGTTCCCCAACAAAACTGCACACAAATTGTTGTCATGCGTTCTACACATACTGATCTGCAACATCCGCTTGAACGGACTAAAGGAGCAGGCACCCGAAAAAGCTTTCAGTCGCCCGCCCCCTTTTCTGTTTTCTTATTCTCTTTCCGGTACTGTCAGAAATCTTGCCGCCGCCAGGCGATGGAAGATAAACGCAAATACCAGGCCGAAGGTCACACCCAAGATGGTACCTACAATACGAAGGATCACCGCTCCCTGGAGTCCGTAGATCCCGGTCCCCAACATCAGCGCACCAAAACAGTTCATCGCCGTTTTATACCGATAATCGGTGCAAAAGCCCAGACACAGTCCTCCCAAGGGGCCCATTAACGGGTGAAGCGCTTCCGGCGTCACCAGATAAACCACAAAAAACGCACAGGAGCCCGCCACAGCCCCCACAATTCTCTGCCAGAAGCGGGTAACCGTATTGCCGGAGTAAGGATATTCCGATAGCAGCGACGCACAGGCAAATCCCATCCACATGAACCGCTCTGCGCCAAACACCTGTCCCGCAGTCAGCACCAGACTCACGCCAAGGGCCATGCGAAACTGCCACAGATAAACCGGCACAGCAAGATCAAACTTCCGCATGACATGGTGAAAACGCGTCGTCTTATGCTGATCCCGGTGCTTGGCAAACAGGATGGCGCCGCAGATGAGATAACCCACCAAGGCCAACAGTCCGCGGCGAACCAGCGCCTCTCCCACGACGGGATTGCCTGTCAGATAGATGTAGGCAAAGCTGTACAGGCCGCCGTTACCCATTTCAGGCCGTTGGGTGGTCATGCAGAGAATGGCAAAAAAGCCCGCAAAGTGCAGCGGAATCAACAGAACCGGCGGAACCACCGCCGCCGCACTGGGAACCAGAACCAGGATAGCCAGCACCGCTGCCAGGGTAATCAGAGAATCTCCGGTGCAATATTCAAAATTGACAAAGCGAATCCCAAGCATCATGCAGAACAGTGCCACTGCCAGAGGGGTGTTGTCGCTTCCGAACACAGCGGATAGCAAACTGATAAACACAATGGCAAAAGCCACGATCAAAACAGACCGAACCGCTATCGCAACCCAGTAATAGGTTTTCTCCCGTTTTACTTCACAGGCTGCAATCTTCCGCTTCAGCACGGAGGGGTCCATCTGCAGCGCGTCATAAAACTTCATGGTCATGGGGCTTTTCCTGTCCTTTCTCAATCTGCACGGCAAGTCGGTCCGCATAATACACAAACGCCTCAAAATCCTGGCTGGAGCTGCGCCATAAATCATAGAAGGGCTGCAGAATACTCTCGTATCCCCTTTTCAATGCTGCAAGACCGGTTTCCGTGATAAAAATCTGATAACTCCGCTCGTCTGTTTCCTTCCGCTGCTTGCGTATGCAGTTTTTCTCATGGAGCGATTTCAGGCACCGGCTGACCGCCTCAATTTTCATGCCGCTGTTTTGGCTGAGCAAAACTGGCGTGTTCTGTTCCGGCTTCAGATAGAGATGAGCCAGAAGTTCACATTCGCTGGCGGTAAGCACGGATTTCCGTAGCGGAAGGAGCGAACGCATAACCTTTTGGAGCTGCTGCTGATAATGCACCATATCTGTCCATTCCATAATTGTACAATCTCCCATTTATTTAACTTCGTTAAGTATATGGCAATCATAACTCTATGTCAATAGGCAGAATGATCGTCCCCCAAGATAAACAGGAGAACGGGGTTGGTACTGCAATGCAGTACCAACCCCGTTCTCCTGTCTTATTTCGTTACGCTGCGCTTGATCTGCAGCAGCATCAAAATCAGACTGACTCCAAGCAGGATATGCCCAATTCCAGCTATACCGGAGATAGCCGCATTCATACCAGCGGACAGCGAGGTCCCCAGCACCTGGAACACTCCCCGCACCACCAGCATCACGGCGGTCAGGTTCAGGCCCACATGATAGAGTGCCAGCACCCGTCCGGTCTTTGCGCCTGTGAAGGAAAAATTCTTTTCCAGCACAAGAATCAACAGGAAGAACACCATACCCAGCAGAAAATAATGGGTATGCACCACAGAGAGCGTGGTCTTGGCCGTAAAGCCGTTGAATTTTGTAAACTCCCGATAAAACACGCCGCCCGCCATGGCCAGGATGGCGTACAGCAGCGCGGTATTCGCATAGCGTTTCATATAGTTCCTCTCCTTATTTGCATTCCCGTTTCATATTCTCCTTCTTGTTCCATTTTGTTTTGGACGGTGCCTGCTGCAATGGTCGCCTTGATAAAGTTTCTGCCAAACAGCAATCCTGCCAGCAGCAGTGCAGCGCCCAGGCCCGTATAAAATACGGCAATAAACCGCTCCGGCGCCAGCCCGCTCACTCGGAGGCCAATGCCCCCGGTCATCATAACCGCCATGATAACAAAAGCTTTTCCGTCAAAAAATTTGAGGAAAAAGTGCCGTTCCTCCAAATAGGCGGCAATCCGGGCAGTGTGCTTTTTGACCAGCCTTCCAAAAATAAAATACTGAAATACGGCAAACACCAGTACCGACAACAGCGCGTTCGGCACCGTAACATAGGTCGGATAGGCCATTACGCCGATCCGAAGGATATTGAACCCCGCCGCACTCCACACCAAACAGGCCAGAAGCAGCAGCGTATTCCGTTTTACTTTCATCATTGCCTCCTTCTAATGAACAATGTTCAATTTCCGGGATACAAAATTCCCACAGAGTTGTGGGAATTTTAATAGAGGGTCCTGCGGACGATCTCCAATACAACCGAGGGATCATAATCCTGCCGCAGCAACGCAGACAGCATCAGCGAAAACAGGAGATCAGAAAATTTTTCCGCTGTAAATGCTTCGGTAAAGGCATCTGGCCGGACTCTGGCATCCCGCAGCAAGACAGAATGCAGGCTATCCAAAATATGCTGCCAGGTCTGCTGCATCCGCCGTTTTCCATCGGATTTGTCCTCCCCCATGAACCCCAGAGAGTGAAGATTGAAAAATCCGGGATACCGCTTACAGCCGTACTTCATTCGTTGGTACAGCCAGATAATGCAGGCTTGGGTATCCTGAAATACTGCCTCATCCTCCGGGCGGTGGAAGATCTCACACCAGACGCTCTCCACTGTGGCACCCATCAGAGCAGCTTTGGAATCAAAATAGTTGTAGATGGAACCAACCGACACACCGCAGGCGGCCGCCACGGAGCGAATATTGACCGCAGACCACCCCGCTTGCTGGATGAGCTCACGGCTGGTCTTCAGGATCTCCTCTTTGGATGTAACTACGGTATTCATCCTATCACCTCAATATGAACATCGTTCATTATAGTGTTTTATTCTCTTTTGTCAAGGATTTTGGGGCCGGATGCTGCGATTTCTCTACAAATCGAGATAGCTAAGACCTCCAATAGGTTTTTAGGCGGGCAAATGTCCGTTCCTTGTCAGAACGACCAGTTCATGGTATCATAAAACCAATCAATGAGGAGGTGTTCTCATGCCCCTGCACATCGTGCGAAATGATATCACTACTATGAAGGTGGACGCCATCGTCAATGCCGCCAAAGAGAGCCTTCTGGGAGGCGGGGGTGTGGATGGCGCCATTCACCGCGCCGCCGGGCCGGATCTTTTGAAGGAATGCCGTACCTTGGGCGGCTGCAAAACGGGACAGGCCAAGATCACAAAGGGCTACCGCCTGCCCGCCAAGTTTGTAATCCACACCGTCGGCCCTGTCTGGCAGGGTGGAAGTTGCGGCGAGAGGGAGCTTCTCATTTCCGCCTACCGTTCCTCCCTGGAGCTGGCCTTCGCCAACAAGTGCGAAACGGTGGCCTTTCCCCTTATCTCCTCCGGGGCATACGGCTACCCCAAGGACCAGGCTCTGAAGGTGGCGGTGGACACTATCGGCGACTTCCTGCTCTCCCACGATATGACCGTCTATCTGGTGATCTTCGACCGAGCCGCCTACACCATCGGCGGAAAGCTCTTTGCCGATATTGCCGCCTATATCGACGACCACTATGTGTCCGAACATACCGACAGTCTGGAAGAGCAGCGCCGCCGTTCCGCGGGCTTTAACGCCCCTTCCATGACAGAAGTACCGTGGACTCCTGCAAAGGCAGCGCATTGGTCGGACAAAAACCTGAGCCAGCCGGATGAGCGTTTTTTAACAACGTCAATGTGGGAGTCTATTCCAGGAACACCACTGACCCCTACAGCAGCACCATTGCCCCCCACATCGTTGACCATCAGTCTGGACGAGGCCCTCAGTCAACTGGATGAAAGCTTTTCTCAGATGCTGCTGCGGAAGATCGATGAGCGTGGTCTCACCGACGCTCAGTGCTATAAAAAGGCCAACATTGACCGAAAGCTCTTCTCCAAGATCCGCTCGGACGTCCACTATAAGCCTTCCAAGCCCACCGCCATGGCCTTCGCCGTGGCCCTGGAGCTGCCTCTGCAGGAGGCCCGTGAGATGCTGGGAAAGGCAGGCTTTGCCTTCTCCCACGCCAGTAAGTTCGACATCATCGTGGAGTATTTCATCGCCCACCAAAACTACAACATCTTTGAGATCAACGAGGCTCTCTTCGCCTTTGATCAGAGCCTGCTGGGAGGTTAATACCATGCCCCGTACCGATGTGACACAGATGTCCTTTGCCAAGCTCTATCCGCTTCTAATCAACAAGGCAGTGAAAAAGGGTCGTACCCGGGAAGAGGTGGACCAGGTGACCACCTGGCTCACCGGATATAGCGCCGAAGATATTGCACACCTGGAGCAGTCTGATACCAGCTATGGGGACTTCTTCCGAAATGCCCCGGCCATGAATCCCAATCGAACCCTCATCACCGGCAAGGTATGCGGCATTCAGGTGGAAGCAATCGAGGACCCGTTGATGCGGGAAATCCGGTATCTGGATAAGCTAGTGGATGAGTTGGCCAAAGGCAAACCCATGGCGCAAATTTTGAGAGCATAATTGTCGCCCGCCAGGCGACCAAACAAACATAAAATCCCTCTATACTGTGCTCGTAAACCAAACAACACAGAACAGGGGGATTTTTCTATGAAAAAGAATTTGACGGAACTGGTCTTTATCCTGGACCGCAGCGGCTCCATGCAGGGACTGGAGGTCGATACCATCGGCGGCTTCAACGCCATGCTGGAGAAGCAGAAAAAGGAGCCCGGCGAGGCTTTTGTCTCCACCATTCTCTTTAACGACCATACCCAGGTGCTCCATGACCGGGTAAAAATTGAAGCGGTCGAGCCTATTACCCACAGAGAATACTATGTCCGGGGCTGCACCGCCCTGCTGGACGCAATCGGCGGTGCCATCCATCACATCGGTAACATTCACAAATACGCCCGGAGTGAGGATGTGCCGGAGCACACCCTCTTCGTCATCACCACCGACGGCATGGAGAATGCCAGCCGCCGCTATACCTCCCAGCAGGTTAAATCGATGATCCAGCGCCAGAAGGAGAAGTACGGCTGGGAGTTTCTCTTTTTGGGCGCCAACATCGACGCGGTGGAAACGGCGGGAACGCTGGGCATCGCCCCGGATCGGGCGGTAAACTACCACTGTGACAGCGAGGGTACTCGCCTCAACTACGAGGTGGTGAGTCAGGCTGTCACCGCTGTCCGGTGTTGTGCTACGCTGGATGAGCACTGGAAAGACGATATTGAGGAGGATTTTCGCAAGCGGAAGAGCAACCGCCGCTAAAGGATGCTCTCCCGCAGCACCACGATAAGTAAGGTCCATTTTAGGAGGCAAAGCATGACCTATACCAAAGATGAACTTGTGGAGGCCAAACGGCAGATCGACTCTACCCTGCATAAGCTGCGGGAAACCGTCAAGACTCTGGAAGGGAAAGAAGATCCCGCCCGATTGAAATCTCAAATCACACTGGCCAGACGCCGCATCCAGGCCTTTACGATTGCTGTTTCTCTGATTGAGAAGGAACTGGAACAAATACAGGCATAACAACAACGAGCCCGGAACTTCTTATCATCCAGAAGTTCCGGGCTGTATTCATTTCAAAGATAGTTTTACCAGCTTTGCACGTTTAACAGTTTTAATCTCTTTCGTTTCAAGTGCTTTCGCCGCCGAGAACGGACAGCGCTTGCCAATGCACTGGTTGTTCCGGCCACTGTAAGAGCAGACAGGAATTGTCCGTTCCATCTCTACCCCCAGATGCTCCCTGGTAAAGTCCACGGCGGCCAGGATGGCCAGGAAGGAGTCCCGCTTACAACATCGAGGGCCGCCCACCCGGCCGATGTTCTTCAGCGCCCGGGCGGTCATCTGATTGCTCAAACCCCAGGGTTCCTGGGCCAGGGGTGTGGACTGGGTAACAATGGCCAGGAACTGTCCTGTGGCGATCCCCGCTCCGCAGGCTCCCCAAAAGCCGCAGGCTCCGCCGGGGACCGCCTTGCCCCGGCTATACATCTCCCGAAGCGACTTCTCAAACTCCAGGTTACCACCGGCGTTTTTATAGGCAGTAAGCAGAGCCGCGCCCACCATTACATGGTGCTCCGGACCGTGCATATGGCAGAATGGCAGCTCCATCATCCGGCGGAGAATGGCCACAGGATCGGCAGAAGTCTCAGAGAGACACAGACCAAAGATACTGTCCATACCCTGGGTATGGCAGTCATTGCAGACATAATGACCCGCCACACAACGGGTTTTGCTGGACTCCTTCTTATGGCAGATGGCGCACTCCATGACCTCATCCTGGGTCAGATATTCCAAAGGCGCCTTACAAATCAGACATTCTTCCCTGTTCAAGTCCCAGTCTCCCTTCATTTCCATATGACATTGACCCGCTCCAGGCTCGTTCCAAGCCCCTCAAAGCCCACACACCGGCTGGGCTTTGTATTGACGGCATGGTCCAGCAGAGGCTGGGTCTGACAATCCGTATCCAGGCACAGATCCAGCGCCAATACATCCTCCCAGGCCCGGTTGAGAAAGGCCACCTCCCGGCGGCCGTGGGTGCGGGTGATTTCAATCTCGCCCGCCTGCCGCAGATATGTTTTCACCTGATCTTCAGTAAACCCAGCGGCGATAAAGCTCTCCCTCAGCCCCTCCCGGAACAAACCGGGCAGGTCCGCCCACTGAAGGGGCGTGACATCATAGCGGACAAAGGTATACCGGCTGTGGCAATGGACAGCCAGCAGACACCTGCGCCCCCGCAGATCGATAACATGGAGGTCCCAGCAGAAACGCCGGTCCGGCTGCGTGCCGTAGGCCGGCGTTTTCACCTTTAGAAACCGCTGGAGGGGGAAAGTCAGTCCCAGTTCCATCACCTTACCTCGTGGGGAATGGAGATCTTCTCCACCCGCATCTCCCCATCTATGAGTTCCGCCATCATCATGGTGATCTCCTGATGGAACCGCCGGGGGCCGCAGGAGCCGGGATTGAGCCACAAAATACCGTTCTTCTCCTCCTGCACATACTTGTGGGAGTGGCCAAATACCACCACATCCACACCGTTAAGCGTTGCGGGAAGTTCTTTCTTATTGTGGACCATATAGAACGTCACACCATCCAAGGTGATGGTAAGATCATGGGGGATGTCTTCCGCCCACTCCTTATCGTTGTTGCCCCGGACCACATAGAGAGGCGCGTATTGCCTCAACTGGTCCACAATGCTCTGTTTATTGATGTCGCCGCCGTGGAGAATGGCGTCGGCGGTTTTCAGATGCTCCACCACCTCCGGCCGCAGAAGGCCGTGAGTATCGGAGAGAATGGCTAGTTTCATTTCTGCCCACCTCTGTCGTATGTCTTGCTGAGATTCCGGTAAAAGCTGCGGGCGTTCTCCAGATCCCGCTCGTCCGGATGCCCTTTGGCTATACCGCCTACCAGTTTAAAGGGGCCAAAGGTGTCGTAGCCCTTGCAGGAAAACTCGCCCAGCACCTGGCAACTTCTCTCCTGCGCGATCTTTGCCACAGCCTTGGCCCCACTACCCTTGGCGCCGCCATAGGTATAGACGAAGAACACCGGCTTGCCCTGGGGCAGGTACTGCCGGGCAAACTCCACCACAGCCTTTTGGAATTCAAAACCGTAGATGCCGGAGGCAAAACCGATACAGTCATACTTCTCCAGCCGGACGGTCTGGCGGGTGGTAACATCGATCAGGTCCACATCCCCCTCGCCCGCCATGGCCTCCAAAACGTTCAGCGTGTTCCCATGGTGGCGGGAATAGTAGCAGATGGCGGTTTTCATAGCCCGTTTCCTCCTTGCAGGGTCCATCCAAAGTCATTGTGGTAGATCATCTGGCGGGTCATGCCACCGTCAATACAGATGTTCTCCCCTGTAAGAAAGCCCGCCTTGTCCGAACACAGATAGAGCACCATGTTGGCAATATCCAGAGGATTGCCAACCCGGCCTGCGGGCTGCTGAACAGCATCGGGGCCGTCATAAACGGTATAGTCGGTGTCGATCCAGCCAGGCGAGATGGAATTGACCCGCACCTTGCCGGCCAGGCTCACCGCCAGGGCATGGGTCAGGGCGGAGATGCCACCCTTGGCCGCCGTGTAGCTCTCGGTCTGGGGCTGGCTCATCCTGTCCCGGGAAGAGGAGATATTTACGATGGCCCCGCCGGGAGCAAAGTGGGGCGCAAACAGCCTGGTAAGATAAAAGGGGGCGGTAACTCCTACCCGCAGGGCGTAGTTGAACTCCTCGTAGCTGCACGCGTCAATGCCCTTCATCAGGGGCAGGGCATTATTGACCAAAAAATCCACATGACCATAGTCGTCAATCACCTTGCGGGCAAAGTCCTCCAGAACAGTCTGGTCGGCCAGGTCACCCACAAAATAATCGTTGGGAAGCAGGTCAATCACGCATACCTCCGCGCCTGCTTTCAGGAATTCCTCCGCAATCGCCTTGCCGATACCCTTTGCTCCGCCGGTAACCACGGCAACTTTATGTTCAAACATGGCGTTTCCTCCTCAGTCCGCGTCCTCATCCAGGGTTTCCACCAGAAAGCTCACCGGCCGGAACCCATCGTTGCAGGAGAGCATGGCGGATTTGGGGTTTTTCATCCAGCCGTCGTAGAAGTTCTCACCCCCGTGGCTTAGGGCCAGCACAAAGGGCGAGAGGGTATCCCAGGCGCTTTGGCAAAATCCCACAGGCTTCTCCCAGCCATTGGCCATAAAGACCTGGCCCACCTCCATGTCGCAGGCATGAGCGATGGGATTCTCATATTGGGCCATCAGGTCCTCGTATCGGGTGATGCGCATGACAGTGATCCTGCATTTTTTCATATGATGATGCCCTCGCAGTGGTCGATCTCGTGCTGGATGATCTGCGCCGTCCAGCCGCTAAAGGTCTTCAGACGCTCCTGAAATTTCTCGTTCTGCCAGCGTACCTTGATGGTCTTCCATCGCTTGGCCGGGCGGACGCCGGTCAGGGAGAGACAGCCCTCCTCCGCATCATAGGGCTCGGACTTTTTAACGATCTCCGGGTTGAACATGACCATGTAGCTGCCCTCGTTGTCGAACGCAATGATGCGCTTATTGATCCCAATCATATTGGCCGCCATACCCACGCAGCCAGCTTTGTGGTGCTCCAGTGTCTCCAGCAGGTCGGCAGCCACCTGAACATCGTCCGGCGTGGCAGGCTCCGCCTTTTGGGCCAGAAACACCTTATCTTTGCAAATATCTCGAATCATCGTAATTTCTCCTTTTGCTCCTGAATGACCGCCGCAATGGTTTCCGCCGCGATACGGGAGCCCAGTTCGCTGGGATGCACGCCATCGGCAGCATAGAGGTCCTGAGTATCGGACAGCACATAAAACTTCTGCCCCACATCAGCAATGAGGGCGTGGTTCTCTCTGGCGGCTTTGTGGTAGGCTTCAGACATCTTATGGGTCATCTCGTCATAATCCCAGCCCTTGGCTGTCAGCTTGGCCCCACCTTTCTGGTAGGCCCAGGTGGCGTAGAGGATAGGGACTGCCCCATTCTCCCGAATTTTGTTGCAGAGCTGTCCACGCTGGCAAAGAAGCTCCCGGGCGCGGTTATGGGCCCGTGGCTCATCTCCTGGAGCACCACATAGTCCCAATGTTCCTTGTCCAGCGCCTCCTGCGTCAATGCACCCAGCTTGGTCTTGAGGTTCAGGTGCTCCGACAGCCGCGCCCCGCCCCGGGTGTGGTGGACCACTTCCGCCCCAGTCAGTTGAGCCAGCATCTGAGGCATATGATTGGTAAAGGTAAAACTGTTGCCCAGCATCAAAATCCGCACGTCCATATCCCTTCTTTTTCTGTTTGCTACAGTATAGCACAGCAATGCTAAAATTGTCATGAAGGCCCCATGTATTTTTGCTGAAAAGGGTGCTCTCCGCTCAGCGGGGAGCACCCTTTTATCGTCAGTTCATGATTCGTGCGTAGATACATCTCAATAAGATTCTCTTGTCGACTCAGTTCTTTCCCTTGCCTGCTCCACCACCTTTTGGTACGGCCCAATGATGTATTGATTCATCTGTCCCTTCATCTTCTTCTGCACAGAGGGAACCGCCAGCATGGCACCTACCAGCTTCATTTGCAGAATGCGCTTTTTCTGCTTCTGGGGGAAGTCGTAGATGCCGTGTTCTTTATAAAACTTGTGGTCGGCTTTCATCATGCCTCTCATAACATAAATGAGGTCCCGGAAAATCTTCATGCCGCCCACCCCGTAGAAATTGGCCGGGCGGGACAGCTTCTTCTCCATAGCAAATACCACAGCATCGGCCAGATTTTGCACATCAGCAGCAGTATTGCCCTCATCGGTGGCCACGCCACACAGATAGTTGCCGCCCACCTCACTGCGGCCTTCCACGATCATGCGCAGGTTGCTCTCATACTGATAGTCGCCGCTGATCAGGTAGGCAATGGGCGTACCGTGGGTAACGGTACGGTGGCCGTTGCAGAACTGCCGGTCGTCAAAGCATTTGAAGCTGGAGTGGGTATAATGGTCGGAGATGGTAAAGGCATAGACAAAGGCGTCGGCGGTCTGGATGGTATTGCGCAAAAATGCGTCAAATCCATCGGTATAGACACTGGAATAGTCAAGAAAACCGCACACCCAACATGTCCGGTTATGCCACCTGCGTTTGTGCTGACAGCCACCGTCTCCGCTTGACCAGCGGAGGCAGATGATCCTCGTTGGCAGTGTT